>JBGSWY010000380.1:0-2720 GCA_041751715.1 Burkholderiaceae bacterium | reverse complement strand
CAGCCACTCGCGCGTGCGGCCCACCAGCTTTACATGATCGGTACTGAGCCCGATTTCCTCGCCGAGCTCGCGATACATCGCTTGCTCCGGCGATTCACCGTACTTGATCCCACCCTGCGGGAACTGCCACGAATGCTGTTTGACGCGCTTGCCCCAGAAGACCTCGTTGTGGCTGTTGAGCAGGATGATGCCGACGTTCGGGCGATACCCGTCCTTGTCCAGCATGCCAACCCCTGAACCTTTAATATCTGCGGCCGATTATAGGGATACTTGGCTCGACGTTAACAACGTCGTTACTTGATGCGCGCACGCCAGTTTTTCATTTCAACACTTAAAGAAGCGCCGGCCGATGCCGAGGTGATCAGCCATTCGCTGTTGCTGCGTGCGGGAATGATCCGGCGGCTGGCGGCCGGCATTTATACGTACATGCCGATCGGACTGCGTTCGATTCGCAAGATCGAAGCCATCATTCGCGAGGAAATGAACCGCGCCGGTGCGGTCGAGCTGCTGATGCCGGTCGTGCAGCCGGCCGAGTTATGGATGGAATCCGGCCGCTGGCAGAAGATGGGCGCCGAGCTGCTGCGGATCAAGGACCGGCACGAGCGAGATTTCATCGTGCAGCCCACCAGTGAAGAAGTGATCGCCGATATCGTGCGTGAGCTGATCGGCAGCTACAAGCAGCTGCCGATCAATTTCTATCACATCCAGACCAAGTTTCGCGATGAGCGGAGGCCGCGTTTCGGCGTGATGCGCGGCCGCGAGTTCACGATGAAGGATGCTTACTCGTTCGACCGCGACGATGCCGGCGCGCGCGCAAGCTATCAGGCGATGTACGACGCGTATGTTCGGATCTTCGAGAGGATGGGCCTGAAGTTTCGCGCAGTCGCCGCCGACACCGGCACCATCGGCGGCACGGCGAGCCACGAGTTTCAGGTGATCGCCGATACCGGCGAGGATGCGATCGCATACTGCCCGACGTCCGACTATGCGGCCAATGTCGAGATGGCGGAAGCTTTACCGCTGATCGCAGTGCGTGCGGCAGCGAAGGAGGAGCTTCGTAAAACGCCGACGCCGGGCAAGGAGAAGTGCGAACACGTCGCCGAGTTACTCGGGATTCCACTGACTCGTACGGTGAAGTCGATCGTACTGGCGGTCGACAACGCGGAAGGCGGCGCCGTCAGTATCTGGCTGGTGCTGATCCGCGGCGATCACGAGTTGAACGAAATCAAAGTCAGCAAAGTGCCGGGCTTAAACGCCGGATTTCGCTTCGCGACCGAAGCCGAAATCCTGCAACACTTCGGCTGCAGGCCGGGCTATCTCGGACCGATCGGAACCTTGAATCTGGTGACAGTCGTCGCCGATCGAACCGTCGCCAACATGAGCGATTTCGTCAGCGGCGCTAATGAGGAAGACTTTCACTACACGGGCGTCAATTGGGGCCGCGATCTTGCCGAACCGATCGTCGCCGATGTGCGCAGCGTGGTCACCGGTGACCCATCGCCGGACGGCAAAGGAGTGCTTGCGATTCAACGCGGCATCGAAGTGGGACAAGTTTTCGCTGGTTTGCCCTATCCGGAAATCATGAATCTTCGCTACACGGACGAAGCCGGGAAGGCGCAATTGATGCTGATGGGTTGTTATGGCATCGGCGTCACGCGCCTGCTCGGTGCAGTGATCGAGCAGAACCATGACGACAAGGGCATCGTATGGCCGGAGGCAATCGCGCCGTTTTCGGTGGTTGTCACGCCGATCGGTTACGGCAAATCGCAGCAGGTCCGGCAGGTAGCCGATCAGCTATACGCGCAGCTCACATCCTCCGGCGTTGATGTATTGCTGGATGACCGCGATGAACGGCCCGGCGTGATGTTTGCGGAGATGGAACTGATCGGTGTTCCGCACCGAATCACGATCGGCGAACGCGGCTTGAAGGACGGCAACCTCGAGTATGTCAATCGCCGCTCGCTGAACACCACGATGGTGCCGGTCGACGGCGCGTTCGAATTCGTGCGAGCGCAACTGGCACAGCCTTGATGCCCTCGAGCACGCCGTCGCGCCGCCGCCTGTTGATTGCAGCAGGTGCGCTCGCCGCAACACCGCTGTTCGCCCCGTCGCGCGCGCGCGCCGGCGCACAGCAGTACGAGCCGATGGCCCACGCGGTGCGAGTCGCCCTTGCTGCACAGATCGCCGATGCACGTCCACCGTCGCGCCGCTTTGACCAGATCGAGGAGCGCATCGCGTATCTGGCGTGGGTGGCCGAGATGTCCGAGCGGCTGGGCAATAGAGTCGGTGACTACGCGGCGCGCGTCGAATTCCTGAAGACGCTTGATTACGAAGCGACCCGCGCCGGGCTTGATCGGCAAATGGTGCTGGCGCTGATCCAGGTCGAAAGCAACTTCCGCAAGTACGCGATCTCGATCGCGGGCGCGCGGGGGTTGATGCAGGTGATGCCATTTTGGACGCGAGTCATCGGCGATGGTGAATCGCGCCACCTTTTCTCGATGCGCACCAACCTGCGCTATGGCACCGTGATCATGCGGCACTATCTAGATATCGAGCGCGGCGATCTGTTCATGGCGCTCGGCCGATACAACGGCAGCCGCGGGCGCGCGGCGTATCCGGACTCGGTTCTGTCCGCTTGGACAAATCGCTGGAGTTACGGACCGACGCTTCCTGCCGAGCAACCGGTCGTGCCGAATGCGCGGATCGGATGAGGCGTCCAA
>JBGSWY010000379.1:0-4017 GCA_041751715.1 Burkholderiaceae bacterium | reverse complement strand
CGATCTGTCGCAGATGAACCAGGTGCTCGCCGTGAATCCGGAGGATCTGACGGTCACTGTGCAAGCCGGCGTCACGCGCAAGCAGCTGAACCAGGAAATTCGCGATACCGGCTTCTTCTTTCCGATCGATCCGGGCGCCGACGCCACATTGGGCGGCATGACTGCCACAGGAGCGTCGGGCACGAACGCAGTGCGCTACGGCACGATGCGCGAGAACGTGGTGGCGCTGACAGTGGTGACGGGTGAAGGAAAGATCGTGCGCACCGCGCGCCGTGCGAAGAAGTCCAGCGCAGGTTACGACCTGACGCGCCTGTTCGTAGGCAGCGAGGGCACGCTCGGTGTCATCACCGAAATCACGCTGCGCATCTATCCGCAACCCGAAGCGGTATCGGCAGCTTCGTGTTCGTTTCCGACGGTCGAGGACGCGGTGCAGACGACGATCGCCACGATCCAGATGGGGATTCCGATCGCGCGCTGCGAGCTGCTCGATGCGCTGACCGTGAAAGCGGTCAACGCGCGCGACAAGCTCGGGCTGCCCGAGATGCCGCTGCTGCTGTTCGAATTTCATGGCTCGGAAGCGAGTGTTGCCGAACAGGCCAAAATGGTCGAAGAGATTGCGGGTGAGCACGGCGCCACGAAATTCGAGTGGGCGACGCGCCCCGAAGATCGCACGCGCTTGTGGGAAGCGCGGCACAACGCCTACTTCGCGTGCCTGCAACTGAAGCCCGGCTGCCGCAGCTTCACTACCGACGTGTGCGTGCCGATCTCACGATTGGCCGAGTGCATCGCCGAAACAATGCGCGATACCGAGCAATCGTTCCTGCCGGCACCGATCCTCGGGCATGTCGGCGATGGAAATTTTCATTGCGCGATCCTGGCCGACATATCGAAGCCGAACGAACTTGCCGAAGCCGAGCGCCTGAACAAACTCATCGTGGCGCGCGCGCTGGCGATGGACGGCACCTGTACCGGCGAACACGGCGTCGGCATGCACAAGATGGAATTTCTGCGCGAAGAACATGGCGACGATGCTCTGGAGTTGATGGCGCGCATCAAGCGATCGTTCGATCCGCTGGACATTCTGAACCCGGGCAAGGTTGTACGCATCTAAACCGCGCCATGAGCGCTGAGCTCAGTGTCTTAAGTATCGTTAGCGAACGGCTCGAAAGTGCGGGCATCGAGTTCATGCTAACCGGTTCTTTTGCGTTGACCTACTACGCGACGCCGCGCATGACGCGCGATCTGGATTTCGTCGTGGCGTGCGAGGAACAGGGTGTCGAGCGACTCGTGTCACTCTTCTCGCAGGACTTCTATGTCGACGAGGACGCCGCTCGATCCGCTGTCCGGCTTCAGCGCCTATTCAACCTGATGCACCTTAAGACCAGTATCAAGGTGGATATGATCGTGCGCAAAGACTCGGAGTACCGGATCACGGAATTCAAGCGGCGCCAGCGAGTTCAACTCGGAAGTGTCCAAACTTGGATCGCAAGCCGGGAAGATCTGATTATCTCGAAGCTGGTGTGGGCACGCGACTCAGGATCGGAACTGCAAAGGCGCGATGTGCGTGCATTGCTCACGCCGACAATCGATACTCGATACATCGACGACTGGGTCAACCGGTTAGGCATAAGCGACCTATGGAACAAGCTGCGCGCATGAGCGACACGTCGCCGGAAATGGAAAGGATGATCGCGCAGCGTTATCAGCAGATGACGCCCGAGGAGCGAATGATGATTGCGTCCTCGATGTTCGAGACAGCGCGCTTGATCGTCGAATCGTCGCTGCCGCCGGCCCTCACTGAGCGTGAGCGCCGGCTCGCGTTCGCGCGTCGCATGTATGGCAACGAATTACCCGAGGCTGCGCTGCAGGCTTACGCCGATTGGAAAGATTCGTGAGCTTTCCGACAATCCGCTCACTGAAAGTGCGCGCGGTGCAGGTGCCGATGCCCGTTCCACACAACACCGCGAGCGGCACGGTATCCGAGTCGCCGCTGGTCCTGACTGACGTTGAGTGCGGCGACGGCAGCCTTGGTCACAGCATCGTCTTTACCTACACGCCGGCAGCGCTGAAGCCGGTGGCTGATCTGGTCGCGAGCTTCGGCGAATGGCTCAAGGGCGACCCTGCCGCGCCATACGATGTCGAGCGAAAGCTTGCAAAGCGCCTGCGGTTGCTCGGTCCGCAGGGTTTGACCGGTATCGCCGTTGCGGCGATCGACATGGCATTGTGGGATGCAGCAGCGCGACGACAACAGATGTCGTTGACGCAGTTTCTGGGCGGAACTGCCAAACCGATTGATGCGTATGGCGCAGTCGGCTACGACGGCGTCGATGTTTCCGCGCGCACGGCTGAGCACTGGGCGAGGCGCGGCTTCAAGGGTGTCAAGGCGAAGATCGGCTATCCGACAGTGGCCGAAGATGTCGCAGTGATTCGCGCGATGCGCGCGGCTACCGGGCCCGGGATGGCGATCATGGTCGATTTCAACCAGTGCCTTAGTCCGGCGGAAGCGGTGCAACGGATGCGCGTGCTCGATGATGAAGGTCTGACGTGGGTCGAAGAACCGACTTTGGCGCATGATTACGCTGGTCACGCGTTGATCGCGCGCGAAGCATCGACGCCGATTCAATGCGGTGAGAACTGGTGGGGCCTGCTTGATATGCAGCACGCGCTCGACGCACAGGCGAGCGATTATCTGATGCCGGACGTGATGAAAATCGGCGGCGTCACCGGCTGGATGCGCGCCGCCGCGCTGGCACATGCGGCAAACAAAAAGGTTTCCAGCCATCTTTGGCCCGAGATCAGTGCGCAACTGCTCGCCGTTACGCCGACCGCGCACTGGCTTGAATATGCCGATTGGTGGAACGCGATCGTTGCTTCGCCGTTGGCGGTGACCGATGGTCAAGCCAGCTTCGATGGCGTCATCGGCAGCGGCGTCGAATGGAACGAACAGGTAGTCGAGCGCTACGCAGCCTAATTCACGACGACGCCACCCCGTGATACTTTGGGTGCATGAACGCACCGCTCGCCCTTCGGCAAGCCCCGCAACTGCTCGCTGAACGAATTCCGCTCGAGGGCACAGGCCATATTGATGCCGAACGGCAGCGCGCCGTCGTCGCTGCGCTGAAGGACTTCCTGCCCGAGCACTGCGTGCTATGGCGCGAGGAAGATACGCGGCCCTACGAGTGCGACGGGCTGACGCTGTATCGCCAGCTGCCGATGATCGTCGCGCTGCCGGAAACGGAAGACCAGGTCGCGCGCATCGCGAAGGTGTGTTTCGAGATGCAGGTGCCGATCGTGCCGCGCGGCGCCGGCACCGGACTGTCGGGCGGCGCGTTACCGCACGGCCGCGGGGTGCTGCTTTCGCTCGCGAAGTTCAATCGCATCCTGAACATCGATCCGCTCGCGTGCACGGCCGTTGTGCAGCCGGGCGTTCGCAATTTGGCGATCTCGGATGCGGTTTCGCATCTGGGCCTGTACTACGCGCCGGACCCATCGAGCCAGATTGCGTGCACGATCGGCGGCAATATTGCAGAGAACTCCGGCGGCGTGCATTGCCTGAAGTACGGCCTGACGCTGCACAACGTATTGCGGGTCCGCGGAGTGGCGGTCGACGGCGAAATCATCGAAATCGGCTCCGAGGCATTCGATTCGCCGGGTCTCGATCTGCTATCGCTGGTGATCGGCTCCGAGGGGATGCTGCTGATCACGACCGAAGCGACCGTCAAGCTGCTTCCGAAGCCGGTTTGCCAGCAGGTCGTGATGGCGTCGTTCGACGACGTCGGCAAGGGAGGCGATGCGGTGGCCGCGGTGATTGCCGCCGGCATCATCCCGGCCGGCATGGAAATGATGGACAAGCCAGCCGTTGCAGCCGTGGAGCCGTTCGTCCACGCGGGTTATGACCTGAATGCCGAGTCGATCCTCCTGGTCGAATCGGATGGCACGCGCGAAGAAGACACGCGGCCATACGAGTGCGACGGGCTGACGATGTATCGGCAACTGCCGATGATCGTCGCGCTGCCT
>JBGSWY010000378.1:0-7781 GCA_041751715.1 Burkholderiaceae bacterium | reverse complement strand
GCTGCCACGGTGCGGCCGCGCGCAGCGTCTCGAGCAGATTCAATCGTGCGCCGGCGCGCAGCTCGCCGCGCAGGGTGCCGGCCGGCCGGCCGCGCAATCTAGATTTCTGCAATGCCCCGGCGCGCCCGCTGGTCGATCGGCGTGTTTGCGAGGCCGGAGCGTCGCGCAGCTGACTCAGAACATTCGGTGCAATTGCCGACTTGACGGCCGCCAGCACGACATCGCCGAACGACGGGTCAGTGTCGGTCGTCGCCTGATCGCCGTTGTCAGCAGACGAGGGTTGCGTCTTGTCGGCGTCGGCCTTGGTCTGATCACCATGGTCCTGCGACTCCGACGGCGCAGATGACGGCAGCACCGTCGCACGCGGTGCGAAGACGAGCCGGGCGGCCGCTTCGGTTTCATCGGTGCCCACTTCATCGCGCGCTGCCAGCGCTGCGAGCGCGCGCGCCGCGCGTAACGCGAGCAACGGCGCGCGCAACGATGCAACGCCGAACGCGAGTGCGGTCGCGCACAGCACGTCGATCACTTCCTTACCGGCGTGGACGCGTGTCAGGCGCCCTCTCGCCGCCGCAATGTCATCCGCGATGTACATCACGTGGTCGATCTCGCGCACGCCGATTCCGTTCAGGTCGATGTGAAACGCGAGGCGATCGAGCAGGGCGATCGGAGGATGTTCGTCGTCTGACATGCCTTCATCGAGCGCCAGCACTCCGAAGCGAGTCGCCGTGCGCCGTCCGACACCGTCGCGCTCGAGCGCGACTTCTTGGGTATCGAGCACTGCGGTCAACCGCGCAGCCGTCGCAGCCGTCGCACCCTCGGCCATCGCCAATACTGCGACGCCTTCATTGGCTTCGACCAGCAAGCCAGCTTCAATAACCGGGCGGCCGGATTGCAACGTCGCGCTCAGATCGAGCCCGCCGAGTAAGCGGTCGTCGGTAACGCTGAGCGGAATGCGGCGCAGCGGCGCATTCGCCGGCAGCGCGTCGCGCAGCAGCTTGAGCCATTGGTCCCGTACCGGACCGGGAAGCGCTCGCAGCGAGATACCGCCAAGGCCAACAGGGTCGACGGCGAACAATGCAGCCGCCAATGTCGCGTCAGTCCAGCGCGCTGCGGGAACGCTTTCGGTCACGCCGCAAACAGCTCCGCCATCGCGCGCTCGACCCGAACGCTCGATCCGCTGTCGTCGAGAACGTTGCGGCGCAGGCGGTGGCGCAAAGCGGACGGCGCGACCTGACGCAGATGTTTATCGTTCACCGCAACGTCTCCCTCGATGCTCGCGAGTGCGCGCGCGGCCCGCACCAGCGTCAGCTCGCCGCGCAGCCCATCGGTTCCCAGCTTGATGCAAAGCTGCGCCGCGCGCTCGAGCGCCGCATCGGACACAGTCACTGCAGGCAGCCGCGCTTTCGCGGCGACGATTTGACGCCGCACGCGGGCCTGTTCCTTCTTCCATTTGTCGTCGAACGCATCGGGATCGCGCTCGAACTCGTCACGGCGCCGCACGACTTCGATCCGCGTTGCCAGCTCGGTAGGCGTTTTGACTTCGACCGACAGCCCGAAGCGATCGAGCAGCTGCGGGCGCAGCTCGCCTTCTTCCGGATTGCCGCTGCCGACCAGGACGAAGCGCGCCGGATGGCGTATCGACAAGCCTTCGCGCTCAACGACGTTTTCGCCCGACGCTGCAACGTCGAGCAGAAGATCGACCAGATGATCTTCGAGCAGATTGACTTCGTCGATGTACAGAAAGCCCCGATGCGCGCGCGCCAGCAAACCGGGTTCGAAGGCCTTCACTCCGTGCGCCAGCGCGCGTTCGAGGTCAAGCGCTCCGACAACGCGATCCTCGGTCGCGCCGAGGGGCATATCTACCACCGGAACCGGGACCAGCCGGCTCTTGGGTGCGCCTTTGCGACTTTTGCAGCTCTCGCAACGTTCATCGATCGCCTCGGGGTCGCAGTTGTAGGCACAACCCACCACGACTCGCATCGGCGGTAGCAATGCCGCCAGCGCTCGCACCGCGGTCGACTTGCCTGTGCCCCGGTCGCCGAATACCAGCACACCGCCGACGCTCGGGTCGATGGCGGCAATCAGCAATGCGAGCTTCATTTCGCTCTGCCCGACAATCGCCGAAAAAGGAAACGCGTGAGCCATATCAGCCACAATGCAAAAGAGCCGCCTGTTCGGCGGCTCCTCGATAACAATCTCAGATGAATTGTTGCGGGGACAAGATTCTTGGATACTTTAGCATCGCCGGTTCGCTTTCCACTAACCACCTGCGCGCGCAGCATAGTTGGTAGTGGCGGCTAAGCGCGCTGACCACCTTACGCGCGGTTCGAGGCGAAGACGCGCGTCCAGTGGCGACGCTGGCTCGCGACAAACCATGCGTAAGCGCGCGGGGTGTGGCTCGTAACATTCAAGAAAACCAGCGGCGAGCCGCATCTGGCCTACAACGGTCCAATGTTTGGTCGGCAGGCCGCAAATGAGACCTACCTGCGAGGGATGTCGTCGATGCATCGTTAGCGGAAATCAACTGAACACCGAATGCAGCGTAGAAGTTGTGACAACTATTCTTATCACAACGGCGAGTCGCATTGCCGGCCGAGCGCAACCAGAAGCCGACTTGAAGTCATCGAATAGCGGACATCCAATTTCCGCCGATCGTGGACTCTTAACGCCCGACACGAGGGCGTTGTGGCGCGCTAGTGGAGTGAAGAAACGCTGATAACTCATTCGCAGTTGACGCGATGATCTTCTCATTCGAAAAGAAGACAGTGGATTGACGATATTCGCTGAAGACGAACAGCTAATGTCCGGCCTTAACGAGGTGGCCGGCCATTGGCGCACCCATGCTGCCCAAGCCGACGAAGCCGATCTTCGGAGGTTGCGAGGTCACGACGTGTTCCGATTCGTAGAAGATCAGTTCGCCAGACGCTGACGCCAGCCGAGGCCGGCTTCGGTGCCGGCGGCGGGCTTGTACTCGCAACCGATCCATCCGTCGTAGCCAATGCGGTCGAGGTGGGCGAAGAGGAAGGCGTAGTTGATCTCGCCGCTGCCCGGCTCGTTGCGTCCCGGGTTGTCGGCCAGTTGGATGTGTCCAATGCGCGGCAGGTACTTCTCGATCGTCGCGGCAAGTTCGCCCTCCATCCGCTGCGCGTGGTAGATGTCGTACTGGACAAAAGCGTTGTCGGCGTTGACCTCGTCCAGGATCGACACCGCCTGCGCTGTGCGGTTAAGGTAGAAGCTCGGGATGTCGAAGGTGTTGATAGGCTCGATCAGCAGCTTGATGCCCGACTTCTTTGTCTCGTCCGCGGCGTACGCAAGGTTCGCGACGAACGTCTTTCGCAGCGCGGCGTCGGAGATTCCCTCCGGCGCCTTGCCGGCGAGACAGTTAAGCCTGGGCGCGCGCAGCGTCGTCGCATATTCGATCGCCCGCGACACGCCGGCCCGAAACTCATCTGCGCGGTCAGGATGGCACGCGATGCCGCGCTCGCCGGCGTCCCAGTGGCCGGCGGGCAGGTTGTGCAGCACAAGCTCCAGGCCATTGTCGTCGAGCCGGCGCTTGATCTCGTTGGCGGTGAACGCGTACGGAAACAGAAACTCAACCGCGCCGAAGCCGGTTTGCGCGGCGCGTTCGAAGCGGTCGAGAAAGGGCATCTCGTTGAACAGCATCGTGAGGTTCGCGGCAAAGCGTGGCATCGGAGCTCTCCTCGGTCGCGGTCCTGGCGGCTTATTCGAGCAGCCCCGCCAGCTCCAGCCCCTGCCTGCCTTCAGGATGGCGGCAGTCGATCTCTTCGAACTCCATCACCTTGTCGATCTCGGTCCCCATCGAGATGTTGGTGACCTTCTCGAGAATCACTTCCACCACGACCGGCACGCGGTGCTGGCGCGCGAGTGTCTGCGCCTGCGTGAGCGCGCCTTCGATCCGCGCCGGATCGGTCACGCGCAGCGCCTTGCATCCCAGCCCTTCGACCACCTTCACGTGGTCGACGCCATAGCCCTGCAGCGCGGGATCGGTGACGTTGATATTGTCGAAGGCGAGTTGGACGCAGAAGTCCATATCGAAGTTGCGCTGGCTTTGCCGAATCAGCCCGAGATAGCTGTTGTTGACCAGCACGACCACAATGGGCAGCTGGAACTGCGCGCCGACCGCCAGTTCTTCGATCAAGAACTGAAAGTCATAATCGCCCGCGAGTCCCACCACCGTGCGCGTCGGATCGGCCGCCAGGACGCCAATCGCGGCGGGAACGGTCCACCCGAGCGGACCGGCCTGGCCGCAGTTGATCCACTGGCGCGGCTCGTATATATGCAGGAACTGCGCGCCGGCGATCTGGGACAGCCCGATCGTCGACACGTAGATCGTGTCGCGCCCGAACGCCTTGTTCATTTCCTGGTACACGCGCTGTGGCTTGATCGGAACGTTGTCGAAGTCGGTCTTGCGATGCATCAGCTGCTTGCGCTCTGCGCAGCGGTCAGCCCACTCGCCAAAGTCCGGCAACAGACCTTTGGCTTTCCGCTCGCGTGCCACCTCGACGAACAGCTGCAGTGCTGCCTTCGCGTCGGAGACGATCCCGTAGTCAGGCATGAAGACGCGCCCAATCTGCGTTGGCTCGATGTCGACGTGGACGAAGGTTCGACCCTTGACGTACGTCTCGATCGAGCCGGTGTGGCGGTTCGCCCAGCGGTTGCCGATGCCGAGCACGAAGTCTGACGCCAGCATCGTCGCGTTACCGTACCGGTGGCTCGTTTGCAGGCCGACCATGCCGGCCATCAGGCGGTGGTCGTCTGCGATCGTGCCCCAGCCCATCAGCGTCGGGATGACCGGGACGCCGGTCAGTTCAGCAAACTCGACCAGCAACTCCGAGGCATCCGCATTGACGATGCCGCCGCCGGCAACGATCAGCGGCTTGCTCGAAGCCGCCAGCATGTCGAGCGCCTTCTCGATTTGCTTGCGCGTCGCGATCGGCTTGTAGACCGGCAGCGGCTCGTAGGTGTCGATGTCGAACTCGATGTCCACCATCTGCACGTCGAACGGCAGATCGATCAATACGGGGCCGGGGCGGCCGGAGCGCATCAGGTGGAAGGCCTGCTGAAACGCGCGCGGTACCTGCGCCGGCTCGCGCACAGTGACTGACCACTTGGTCACCGGCTTGGCGATCGACTCGATGTCCACCGCCTGGAAGTCCTCCTTGTGCATGCGGGCGCGCGGAGCTTGGCCGGTGATACAGAGAATCGGGATCGAATCGGCACTTGCCGAATAGAGTCCGGTGATCATGTCGGTGCCCGCCGGGCCGCTCGTGCCGATGCATACGCCGATGTTGCCGGCTTGCGCGCGCGTGTAGCCCTCGGCCATGTGCGACGCTGCCTCGACATGACGCGCCAGGATGTGTGCGATCGACTGCCGCTCGAGCAGCGCGGCGTAAAGCGGGTTGATCGCCGCACCGGGTACGCCGAACGCCTGCGTCACGCCTTCCTTCTCCATCACCAGCACCGCAGCCATCGCGGCTTTCATCTTTGCCATCGAAATCTCCCGCACGATTGATGAGCTCAACGGAGAACATGGTGGCCGTCTTCGCTGCCGAGCGGAATACGCAGCGGATGCATTACGCTTATTCCAGATTGGAATAGCATCTTGGCGAAACGTTATTCGACTATCGCCGCGACATGGATCGCATTCAAGCTGTTCGCCTGTTCATCCGCGTTGTCGACCTCGGGTCGTTTAGCAAAGCCGCAGCCGAAATAGGGATGGGGCAGCCAACGGCCACCAAGCTGGTGGCGCAGATGGAGAAACAGCTCGGCGCCCGGCTCCTGCACCGTTCGACGCACGGCGTGACGCCCACCGAGATCGGTGCGCTGTACTACGAAAAATGCAAGCTGATTGCGCACCACGTCGAAGAAGCGGGGACGCTGGCGGCACTGCTGCAGTCGCAATTGCAGGGGGCCTTGCGCATCAGTTCCTCGGTGGCGTTTGGCCGGCGCGTGCTGGCGCCACGGGTGCTGCGCTTCATGCGGCTGAACCCCGGGGTGCAGATTGATCTGACCCTGGATGATCGCTACGTGAACCTGATCGAGCAGGGCATCGACGTCGCGATCCGCATGGGCCGGTTGGCCGACTCGACTCTGGGCGCGCGGTACCTCGGCATCAACCCGTGGGTGATCGCGGCTTCGTCCGGCTATCTCGAAGCGCGCGGCGAACCGCGCGCGCCTGCAGACCTAGCGGCGCATGACACGCTGATCTACAGCACGGTGCAGGGTGACGCGCGCTGGCACTTCACCGGCGCCGACGGCCAGGCGGTGGTGGTGCCGCTGAGGGGCCCACTGCGCTCGAACAACTTGTCGACGTTGCTGGCTGCCGCGCGCAGCGACTTCGGAATAGCGGCGTTGCCTTGGTATGTGGCGCACGCATCGGTGCGCAGCGGAGCGCTCGTACCGCTGCTCGAACAATGGAGACTGCCGGCGCAGGAAATACACGCCATCTATCCGTCTCCCCGCATGGTGCCGGCCAAGGTGATGGGCCTTATCGAGTGGCTACAGGCACAGTTCGGGGACGCGTGGTGGGCTGACCCAAAGTGAGCCGTGGCGCTGGCAACGAGGCCGCCGGCGGATGCGTCATCTCAGCACTTGATGCGCTACCCATACGTACAGCGGTATGCCGACCAGGATGTTGAACGGGAAAGTAAGGCCGAGCGACATGCCGAAGTAAAGCGAGGGGTTCGCCTCCGGGATGGCGTGGCGGATAACGGCGGGCACCGCGATATACGACGCGCTTGCCGCGAGCACCATCAGCAGCGCGCCGTTTCCTGCGGACACTCCGAGCAACGCCGCAAGAGCCAATGCAAGGCCGGCGTGAGCGATCGGCCCGGCGATGGCATAGGTGAACAGCCAGGGCGACTTCCCCTTGAGCTCACTCATGTTGCGGGCGACGAGCAAGCCCATGTCGAGCAGAAAGAACGCCAGCATCCCCTTGAACAGATCTCCTGCAAAGGGCTTCATCGCCACCTGCCCTGCAGCGCCGGTGACGATACCGATGGCCATGGCCCCGAGCAGCAGCAGCTGCGCGCCGTCGGTAAACGACTCGTGAAGAATGCGGCCGATAGACCCGTGGCGCGACACGTCGACGATCATGGCGCCACCTGCAGCGGCTGCGCGTTGCCGCACCACGTTGGCAAGCACCACCGCCATCACGATCGCGGGCGATTCCATCAGGGCCATCGCCGCCGCCATGTGTCCGCCGTATGGCAGGGACTGGTTGTCGAGGTACTGCGCCGCGGTGATGAACGTCACTGCGCTGACCGAGCCATAGGTGGCAGCAAGCGCGGCCGCGTCGTAGCCGGACAGAGACCGTCGCAGCAGTCCATACCCCAGGGCCGGAACGAGCACGGCCAGTGCGATCGCGCACGCGAGGCTGATGGTGACCTCCGCATTGAGCCCCGACTCGGCCAACGCGAAGCCGCCCTTGAGTCCAAGCGCCATCAGCAGGTACAGCGACAGGAAGCGCGAGATCTGTGGCGGAATCTCCAGGTTCGACTTCAGCCTTCCGGCCAGGATGCCGAACACGAAGAACAGAATGGCCGGGTCAAGAAGGCTTTGCATCGTCCGCACCGCCGTCCGGAAGACTGGGGCGCAAGTTACGAGTTGCGTTGCACGAGGCCGCGGTCGGACTTGAGTATTTTGCGATGTACGCGACGCAGTGCCCAAGCCACCAGCACTGCGACCGGCAAAATGGCGACGCCGACGGCGATGTCGGCATCGAAGTTCAAGCCGGCTGCATTCAGCGCTTTGGCAAAGTA
>JBGSWY010000377.1:0-6388 GCA_041751715.1 Burkholderiaceae bacterium | reverse complement strand
GCGCGCCACCGAAGGGCGCGACATCACGCTGCACGTGCGCATTCTCGGCACGCCTGTTTATATGCCGCCGGAAAGAGTGCGTAACCCGGCGCAGGCCGATGCGCAGGTCGACATTTACGGCTTGGGTGCGGTCGCGTACTTTCTGCTGACTGGCCGCCTGCTGTTCGATGCGCCGAACCAGTTTGATTTGCAGAAATGGTCGTCGAAGACGCGGCGCCCCGCGTGTCGCGCCACCGGACGCAGGTGCCCGCAGCGCTCGACGACCTGAGTGCGCGCTGCCTCGCCAAGGATCCGGCTGCCCGCCCGCGCAGTGTCACCGAAGTGATTGCCGTGTTTACCGAAATATTGCGCGACGATCCGTGGACGCCCGAGCAGGCCGCCTCATGGTGGCTACAGTATCGAGCGGCCGACGACAAGTCCGATCGCGCCGCCAGCTATGCGACTCACCGGTCGTGACGCCGCGACCATCGTTAGGCGCAACGACGACCGGCGCGTCAGCTATTGGCACGCCAGGGAGTTCCGCTAGTCCACTACTTCTTGGAGCGATCCCGAAAGCGTCGCCGGATTAGGTGCAGCAGCGCCCAGACAGCCGCCAGAGTCGGCAATACCGCCAGCCCGAGCACGACCTCCGGATCGGGACCGACTCCGATCTCCCTCAGCGCCTTCAGCAGATACCCGAGCAGGCCGAGCGCGTAGTAGCCGATCACGACGACCGACAGGATCTGCAGCGCATCCTGCAGACGCAGTTGCAACCAGGCCCGGTGGTCGCTGCTTTCCAGCAGCCGTTGACTGTGTTCCTGGACGCTCAACTCGATGCTGGTCCGCAGCAGGTCGCTGGCACGATTGATCCGCTCGAACAGGTGGGTCAGGCGTTCGAGCGTCGAGCGGCAGGTTTGGACCGCCGGCCGCAAGCGCCGCATGACAAACTGGCTCAGGCCGGAGACATGTTTGATCTTGTCTTCCCGGAGCTCCGCAAAGCGACTTTCCAGAATCGCGAAATAGGCGAAGGAGGCGGCGAATCGGTCGGCTACGCGCGCGTTCAGATGCTCGACCTCGGCGGCGAGATGGAACAGGGAATCGAGCAGAGCGCGTTTCTGCTCGACGCTGTCCGCACCCAGCAGCGCATTATTCACGGAAACCATGCGGCTCTCCGCGGCAGCCAGGCTCGGCTGCAGTTCTCGGGCGAGCGGCAGGGACAGCAGGACGAGGTGATACGAATCCTCGATCGTCAGCAACCGTTCGACGGTTCGGCCCAGTTCGTGCGGCGTCATCTGGTCGACCATCACCGCGATTCGGCCGAGCCCGTCCGTATGTGCCCGGTAAGCGCTCCATACCTCGGCGGCGCCGGCCACCAACTGGCTGCCGTTGATCGTGTGTCCCTCGAACAGCGCCATGCGACCCTCAGCGGTGGCTGGCATAGTTTCCCGCGTGCCGATCGCCACGCTCGTGGCAACCAGCGGCCTCCGCCCGACGCCTTCCATCCAATCGCCGGGCAGCAGCCCGAGCCAGTCGAACCCGAACGGATCGAAAGGAATCTGCAGCTCATAGAGAAACAAGGTGCAGGAGCTGAACTCGGTGTGGTGTTCCGACGCCATCACCAGCCGGCCTGCGCGTTCGACTACTGCCGCGTAGATGCTGTGTCTCGGAGTCTCGTAAGTGGGCGCGAGGTGCAGTGCGGCGACCAATCGCTCGAGGGTGTCGCGCTGCGCGCTCTTGGTGGTCTCATCTGATAAAAACGACAAGTGGAGAACGTGCGCAGGCGCGGAGAACCGCACGTAGGGACGCGCGTGCAGCTCGAGCCAGGCAAAATCGCGCTGCGGATCGTTTTCGATTTTCATTGACAGGCCCTGCTCCGCGCGCCGGCCAGCAAATGTACCGGCAGTAGCTTCGGCACAGCGCGATGGGGGTGATGGACGTCGTCTAGTACCGCAAAACTTAGCGTCCCGAGGTTCCCGAGGGACCCGGCCGCCACTTATACAACCGATCGTGCGGCACCGGCAACTCACATACCGCGATTGCAGCCCGTTTGCTCGCGCAGTGAACAGCACCCGTGCGACGACGAACCAGTGGTGCGGCCGCACGCTGCGCCAACGCCGACAGCGAGCTAACGGGCGACTGCGAGTATCCAGTCGGTCGGCAGCGCTGCGCCAGGCTGGTCACGAGCTATTTCACTCGCATGCCCGGCTGTGCGCCGGGATGTGGGTCGAGCAAATAGAGCTCCGGATGTTGTTTTTCGTCGGCGTGACTGGCTGCGAGCACCATGCCTTCACTGACGCCGAACTTCATTTTGCGCGGGGCGAGGTTCGCGACCAGCACCGTCAGCTTGCCGACGAGATATTCAGGCTTGTACGCAGACTTGATGCCGGCGAACACGGTGCGCGTGCGGCCCTCACCGGCGTCGAGCGTCAACTTCAGCAGCTTGTCGGAGCCTTCGATCAGGGCCGCATCGACTATCTTCGCGATCCGCAGGTCGATGCGGCCGAAATCGTCGATCGAAATAACGTCGGCTACTGCGATGCCGCCGGGCTGCGGCTGATCTGTGGCCATGGTCGCGGGCGCATCGAACAGTGCGTCGAGTTTCTTTGGATCGACGCGTGTCAACAAGTGGGAGTACGCACTGATCGCGTCACCGCTGCGCAACGGCTGGCCGGTGCTGCTCCACGTCAGCGGCTGCCTCAAACCGAGAAATTTTTCGACGGTAGCCGCTGTCTGCGGCAGCACGGGCTTCAGATAGATCGTCAGCAGGCGGAACGCTTCGAGCGTGACCGAGCAAACGGTGTGCAGTTGTTCGGCGGCGTCGGTTCGCTTCGCCAGCTCCCACGGTTTCTCGGCGTCGATAAACTCGTTGGCCGCGTCGGCAAGTTCCATCGTTCGCCGCAGCGCCTTGCCGAACTCGCGCGCTTCATACATTACCGCGATCTCTTCGCCTGCGGCCCGCAAATGGCGCACCAGCACGTGCTCGACTACGTCCTGCCCATCGGCGATGCGCCCGCCGAAACGCTTGTTGATGAACACCGCTGACCGGCTCGCGATGTTCACGTACTTGCCTATCAAATCGCTGTTCACGCGCGCCACGAAGTCCTCGGCGGTGAACTCGATATCTTCGACACGCGAGTTCAGCTTGGCGGCGATGTAATAGCGCAGCAATTCGGCGTTCATGCCGAGCTCAAGGTAGCGCAGCGGGGACAACCCGGTGCCGCGGCTCTTGCTCATCTTCTCGGCGTTCACCGTCAGGAAGCCGTGCACGTACACGCGGTCCGGCACCTTGTACGGCGGCCCTGCAAACTTCAGCATCGCCGGCCAGAACAGCGTGTGAAAGTAAATGATGTCCTTGCCGATGAAGTGAATCTGCTCGGCAGCCGGGTCACTGAGAAACGCTTCGAAGTCGATGCCTGCCTTCGCGCAGTACGCCTTGAAGCTCGCCAGATAACCGATCGGTGCGTCGAGCCAGACGTAGAAGTACTTTCCCGGCGCATCGGGAATCGGAATGCCAAAGTACGGTTCGTCGCGCGAGATATCCCAGTCGCCGAGCGCCGCCTCGCCGTCCTTGCCCTCCAGCCATTCCTTGGCTTTGTTGAGCACCTCAGGCTGCAAGCGATCGCCGCGCGTCCACTCGCGCAGGAATTCTATGCAGCGTGAGTCCGACAGGCGAAAGAAGTAGTGCTCGGAAGTGCGCAACTCGGGCGTGGCCCCCGATAAAGTCGAGTACGGATTCTTCAAGTCCGTCGGTGCGTAGACTGAGCCGCACACTTCACAGGCGTCGCCATACTGATCCTTCGCGCCGCACTTCGGACACTCGCCCCTGATGTACCGGTCAGGCAGAAACATGCCCTTGACCGAGTCGAAGAACTGCTCGACCGGCTTCGTGTAGATCAACTCCGCCGCGCGTAGCCTGCGGTATATGTCCTGCGACAGCTCGGTGTTCTCCGGCGAATCGGTCGAGTGCCAATGGTCGAAGCCGATGAGAAAGCCGTCGAGGTACGGCTTGCGACCGGAGGCGATCTCGGCCACAAAATCCTGCGGCGACTTGCCCGCCCTTTCAGCGGCGATCATATTTGCCGCGCCATGCGCATCGTCGGCGCACACGAAGTGCACTTCGTTGCCGCGCATGCGCTGAAAGCGCACCCAGATGTCGGCCTGAATGTATTCCATCATGTGGCCGATGTGAAACGCTGCGTTCGCGTACGGCAGCGCAGTGGTGACAAACAGTCGTCGCTTCATTGAGCGCGCGATTGTACGGCGCATGTCGTCATCTTCCATTCGTGCAAGAATCTCCCATGAGCCTTACTACCGAACGTGCACAACAGGCGCTGCAAGGCGTCGTTGACCCAAACACCGGCAAGGACCTGCTGACATCGCGTTCGGCGCGCAATGTGCGCGTCGACGGTGATGATGTCAGCGTCGACGTTGAGCTCGGCTATCCGGCCGCGAGCCAGATCGAGCCGATCCGGCGCGCGGTGATCGATGCTTTGAAGGCTGCCGGCGCGACCAACGTCAGCGCCAACGTGACAATGAAGATCGTCGCGCACACCGTGCAGCGCGGGCTCAAGGTCATGCCGAATATCAAGAACATAGTGGCCGTCGCGTCCGGCAAGGGCGGGGTGGGCAAGAGCACGGTCGCGGCGAACCTCGCACTGGCGTTATCGGCCGAGGGCGCGAAGGTCGGAGTGCTCGATGCCGATATCTACGGCCCGAGCCAGCCGACGATGCTCGGCATCAGCGGCCGACCGACCACGGTCGACAACCGCACGCTCGAGCCGATGGAAAACCACGGCCTGCAGATGAGCTCGATCGGATTGCTGATCGACCCCGATCAGCCGATGGTGTGGCGCGGGCCGATGGTCACGCAGGCGCTGCAGCAGTTGCTGACGCAAACCAACTGGCGCGATCTCGACTATCTGGTGGTCGACATGCCGCCGGGTACCGGCGACATACAACTGACGCTGGCGCAGCAGGTGCCGGTGACCGGCGTCGTGATCGTCACCACGCCGCAGGACATCGCGTTGATGGACGCCAAGAAAGGCTTGAAGATGTTCGAAAAAGTCGGCGTGCCGATCCTCGGCATCGTCGAAAACATGGCCGTGCATGTGTGCAGCAAATGCGGTCATGCCGAGCATGTGTTCGGCTCGGAAGGCGGGCAGAAAATGGCCGCCGAGTACGGCGTTGATTTTCTCGGCAGCCTGCCGCTCGACATCCGCATCCGCGAACAGACCGATGCGGGCCGGCCGACGGTGATCGCGGAGCCCGATGGCGCCATCGCGCAGAGCTACAAGGAAATCGCGCGCAAGGTCGCGGTGCGCATCGCCGAGAAGGCGAAAGACATGTCGCTGAAGATGCCGACGATCAAGGTGAGCAACACATAAGGCCGGCTGACGGTCGACGGGCAATGCCTTGCGAGTTCGAAGACATTGCTGCGCCGCTGCAGTGGCACGAGCATCTGGATGCCAGCAGTTGATTGCGCTACGCGACGCCGGCGCCAGTGTGGCTCGCACCGCCTGTCAAACATGAATCGACGACGCTCATCCGCGCAAATAACACTGGTCTTGATCGGTACGGCGCTCGCGGGTTGCTCGCAGCAGCCGGTACCGATGGCACGCGATCACTACGCTTCGATCGAAGACTGCGCCGCCGATTGGGGCCGGCCGGAGCGCTGTGACCGTGCACAGAGTTCGGGGTTTCCGGGCTTTCTGTTTCTGGGGCCGCTTTACGCGGCAAACGCGCGCAGCAACGCGTTGAGCGAAGCACGGCGCTCGGGCATCGCGGGGTTCGCCGATTCAGTGCGGCAGGGAAAGGCGATCGGCTCTTCGATGGCGCCGACCGCGCGCGGCGGCTTCGGCGCTTCGTCCCGATCGTTTTCGGCCGGAGGCTAATGCGGCGCGAACGATTGGCGCCGCGTCCCAACTGGCAGCAGGCCCTGGAGGCGATCGGGTTTGACTACCACACGATCGACGGCAGGTATTGGGACGAGTCGCGCTGCTATGTGTTCGCCGAAGCTGAAATCGATCAACTCGAAAGCGCCACCGCAGAGTTGCACGAGATGGCGCTGAATGCCGCGCAGCACGTAATTGGCAGTCAGCGCTATGAAGAATTTGCGATACCGCGCGAATGTGTGCCGTTGGTAGAGGGCAGCTGGAATGCTTATCGCAGCGGAAGCCCGGATGGGTTCACGCTGTTCGGCCGTATGGATCTGTCGTATGACGGCGCTTCGCCGCCGAAGCTGCTCGAATACAACGCCGATACGCCAACTGCGTGCCTGGAAGCGAGCGTCGCGCAGTGGGAATGGCTGCAGGCGGTGCGGCCGGCGGCTGACCAGTTCAACTCGCTGCACGAGAAGCTGATCGATGCATGGCGCGCGCTGCAAACCTCGTCCGGCGAAACGCGGCTGCAC
>JBGSWY010000376.1:0-2216 GCA_041751715.1 Burkholderiaceae bacterium | reverse complement strand
CATCGGAATCGAGTCGCCGGCGAAGGCGTCGATCCCCAGCACGTCATAGCGTCGCGGCGGCTCCCGTTCGAGACTCAGCCGTCCATCGCCCAGCACGACCGATGTCTTCGCCGCGGTGTCACGCAGAAAAGTGAATTCATCGTGCGCGACATCGATTACCCGCGGGCTGATCTCGTAGAACACGAACTCGTCGCCGGTGCGCCCGTACGAGGCAACAACGCCGGCGCCGAGCCCGACGATGCCTACCTTGCGCGGCTGCGGTCGCATCTGGTTCAGCGCTTCGAAGAGCTTGCCGTAGCCGGAAGACGGACCGAAGTAATCGCTTGGCCGGTTGCGAAACTCATCGCCGAGCAACTGGCCGCCGTGCACGATGCCGCCGTGCATCATCGAGCGGTATGGCACCGGATCGGCGCGGTCGCGCGTACGCACCACGCCGTAAAAGTCGCGCTCCATGATGCGGGTGTCACGCGCGTACTCCTGCGCCCCGTTGACCGCGAAAAAAGCAGTCACCGCGAAGATCGCGACTCCCAGCAGGCGCCATGCGCCCGACAGGCGAAGCGAAAGCGTCAGCGCGAGCACAACAAGCGCGATGTTGACTTCGAAATAGCCGCGTAACACCAGTGGGGCAACGATCGCGATCAGAACGGCTCCAAGCGCGCCGCCGACCGACAGCATCAGATAAAAGCGCGTCAGCCAGCGCGGATCGGGCTTCAGCGATGCCAGTTCACCGTGGCAGAACATGCACGCGACGAAAAGTCCGCCGAGGAACACCGGCACAGCCGTTTTCAGCTCGAGCGACGGAATCAGAAACGCCATGGCCGGCGCCAGCACCGCGAGCGCCGCGACAAAGAGCCAGCGCTGATACCAGCGCGGATGGTCGAACGTCAGAATGAAGCTCAGCAGATAAATCGACAGCGGCAGCACCCACAGAAACGGCACGCTCGCGATGTTCTGCGTGACATGGTTCGTCACCGCAAGCAGCATGATCGACCCCATGGCCGCCAGTGCCAGCCACGTGAGCTGCGTCGCCCAACCCGGTGCAGCGACGGCAGCGGGCGGCAACGTGCGCTGCACTTCGCCGCGCTCGCGCGCTGCCTTCAGCGAACTCCATGCAGTGCCCACGCATACGAGCACGAACACGCCATAGGCAATCGACCATGCCCAGCCGAGCTCGGCCAAGTCGAACCACGGCTCCAGCAGGAACGGAAATCCGAGCAACGCCAGCAGCGACGCGAAGTTCGACAGCGCGAATAATCGATACGGCACCACACTTCGAAACCGCTGCCAGTACCACGATTGCAGCAGCGGCGTCGTCGCCGACAATAGAAAATAAGGCAAGCCGATCGTGACCGTCAGCAGAAGCAGAATGCGGGCAATCGGCTCCTCGTCTCCGCGCGGCTGCCATTGAGCCGACGCCAGAATCGGCAGCGTTAACAGCGACACCGCGAGCAATCCGATGTGCATCAGCGTTTGCCGGCGCAGACCGAGCTTCGTTGTCAGATCGGCATAGGCATACCCGGCGAGCAGGATCGACTGAAAAAAAACAAGCGCGGTGGTCCAGACCGCCGACGAGCCGCCGAACCACGGCAGTATCTGCTTGGCGATGATCGGCTGCACCAGAAACAGCAGGAACGCGGACAGGAAGATCGTGCCCGCGTACGGCAGGATCGAAGCGCGCGGCGAAGCAACGACACTCAACGTGGACATCGACAAGTGCGCGATTATCCTTGAATCGCGACAATGCCCGCCTACAGCAGCGGACTGACAAGCCGCGCCAGGTTCTGCGTCAGCTCCTGCAAAAACGGCCGCCGGCGCCAGCGGTCGATGGTGATCTGCACCGAGCCCCGCATGTAACGCTCTTCGAGTGCTCCCAGTTGAGCAGCAATGTCATGATCGAAGAACAGCGCGACAATCTCTTCGTTCAACTCGAATGAGCGCATGTCGAGATTGCATGAGCCGATCCAGGCCACCTGACCGTCGATCGATACCGACTTGGTATGCAGGAACGCTTCGGTGTACGCGTGAATTCGGACGCCCGCCAGCAGCAGCGATTCGTAATACGAGCGCTGCGCATTGCCGACGAAGAACTGATCGATATGATCGTCGACGATCAGATGAACCTCGGCGCCGCGATGCACCGCCGTTTCCAGCGCGTCCTGCAACGACTGGCTGGGAATGAAGTACGGCGTTGTCACGACGACTCTGCGCGTGGCCGA
>JBGSWY010000375.1:0-4873 GCA_041751715.1 Burkholderiaceae bacterium | reverse complement strand
CCCGAGCAGCGCTACTGCCCCGCCGCCGTCTATGAGTTCGTGAAAGACGCCGGCGGCAATGAGCGCCTGCAGATCAACTTCCAGAACTGCGTGCATTGCAAGACGTGCGATATCAAGGACCCGACACAGAACATCGTGTGGGTGACGCCGGAGGGTGGAGGCGGGCCGAATTACGTGAACATGTAGCGACGTTGAGCCTGCCGATGTACCAGCACACGCTCATTATCGGCGGCACCGGGATGTTGTGTACGACATCAGTCGACCTCGCATCCCGCTCGCGCATGATCACGTCGGTCGCTCGAACGGGGCGCTCGCTGAGTGCACTGAACTCCTCGCTGCTCGCGTCAAGCGGCACTCATCACATGCTCGCACTAGACTGGAACGAGCCGGATGAGTTTCTTCGTGCCGTGCAAGCACATCTGGCTCGGACCGAGCTGCCCGACCTCGTCGTCGCATGGGATACACGATGACGAAATCGCGATTCGGCTCGCAGCGAGCCTCGCCGACTCAGAGTCGAGGTGCCACTTTTTTCACGTAGTCGGCAGTGCGGCTGCAGATCCCTCACGGATCGCAGCTTCTTTTTTAAGCGGGCGAGTGCCGTCGTCGAACGTTGTCTACCACCAGGTCATCCTCGGTTTCGTCCATACCGACCAAGGAACGCGATGGCTGACCAATGAAGAAATCTCGGCGGGTTTACTGGGCGCCCTTGCGCTCTCAGAAGCAGAGCACATAGTCGGCACAATTCATCCGTGGGCATCTCGACCATGATGGGAAGCCAAGGGTACTAAGCAGTCAGTAGCTGTGCATCCTGCAGGCTCGCTGCTTTGCATCGAACGTGTCTTGGCTCGCATTACGGTCGTGACATCACTGAAGCGAGTGAAGACTACGCACTCACCGGCAGACAGCCTTAAAGCCTTGCGGATATCGGCGGGGAATGTGACTTGACCCTTGCTGCTAATGGGTTGCCTCAGATATTTCGCCTTCTTACATGTCTGCGAACTTGTCTCTGACATCTTCTTCATGTGCCGAAACTCTCCCCGCAACCGCAGCTCTGACGCGCGTTCGGGTTCTCGAAACGCAGCCGCCGGGCGAGTCCTTCCTGCACCAAGTCCACGGTTGCGCCTTGGAGGTAAGCCAGGCTAACCGGATCTACGGCGACGCGCACGCCGCCGCTTTCGAAGACTGCGTCATCGGCGCGGACGGCGTTGGCAAACTCGACACGGTAGCCAAAGCCTGAGCAGCCGTCTGGCTTGACTGCGAGCCGAACCGCGACTGCGCCAGGATGCCCGGCGAGCTGGCCCGCCAGGTATTTCGCGGCACGCTCGCTCACCGAAACGGCAGAAGCTCCTGCCGCTCTAGCGGGGATTGTCTCTTCGGAAAGCTCGATGACCACCTCGCCGCCGCGGGCGACTGCCTGACACGCCAGGCGCGCGCCCGGCGTATCGTCTTTGGATGCCCAGTCCAGCATGTCGAGCTCGTCCTCGCTTGCCAGGCTGAGGGTCTCAAGTCCTTCGCGCACGATGACGCAGCAGGAGGTACAGGCGAGCGTGCCGCCGCAGTCGTGCGCGAGTGCCACGCCTCTTTTCAGGAGTCCGTCGAGTAGAACCTCGCCCTCGCCAAGGGTGACTGTGACGGTATTCATGATGGTTTGAACGTGCGGGTGAATAGGCGTTCTACAACCGAGGCTGCTTATTAAATTCTCCCCGATAATGCAGCAGATGCAACAGCAAATCGCCGTCGTCGAGCGACGTGACGGACATGCAGCCGCCCGCGCGTACGCCGCACAGACGCTGCGCGTTTACCGCGCCGCGGCGCGATTTCGAGACGGCAGCGGCAGGCGCCATTTCGCACACGACCTCGTTTATCGTCGATTCTTTGTGGCTTCTATTTGCGAGATTCGCGAGTATCTGCGAAGCGATCGTCGAGGCGACTACTCATGAATACGAAGCGATCCAGCAGATAAACGCCGATCGGAACGCACGCTGCCAGGATGATGCCGCTGATCCGGTGCCCGATCGATGTCAGTGCGCCCACCGGCATCTGTATCTGTATCGGATTCAGGGAAATGGGTCGAGGTGAAGGAGCCATGCTAAATATTGCATTAGAGAATCGGAATGCCAGCGGTCAGGGTATCAACGTCTGGCTGAACCGCGCGGTCACCGTTGCTTAGCCGCGCGTTACGGCGGCTAAGCAACCTGGCGCCGCTCCCACTCGCCGGCCAGCACTTTCTCAAGCCACATCACACCGAGCATCGTCTTGACATCCGTCACAGTCCCTTCGTGCACCCAATGCAGCAGCTGGTGCCAGGAGGTTGTGAACACTTCGAGCGTCTCGCCAGCGTCGAGGGTGGCGCCTTCGTGCGTCAGCTCCTCCGCCAGGAACATCTCGATCTTTTCGTCGCAGTAGGCAATCGCGTTGTGCAGTCCGCCGAGATAGCTCCACCTGGCCGCGCGATAGCCGGTCTCTTCCAGCAGCTCGCGTTGCGCGCACGCGAGCGGGCTCTCGCCAGCGTCGATCTTGCCCGCCGGAAACTCGACCGCCGTGCGCTTCAGCGGATAGCGAAATTGCCGCTCGAGCACAACTTGGCCGTCGGCTAGCAGCGGAACGATCATTACCGCGCCCGGATGGCGCAGGTATTCGCGGGTGCCGACGTGACCATCAGCCGATCGCACATGGTCGACGTAAAGACGCAGAAACGTGCCTTCGAATGCAAGGCGGCTGTCGAGCGTGTGCTCGGTCAGCGGATCGTCACCCTCCGAGCGAGTCACAGATGAGTCACAGATGGTTGGCGACGGCTAGCCGCCAAGCGTGCGCGTCATCGCATCCGCGCACAACTGCAGCAGATACTGCGGCAGGATGCCGAGCACGAGCACGAAAACACCGTTGATCGACAGCGCCATTCGCATGTCGATCGGAGCCACGATCGGCACCGCTGCGACTTCGGGGGTCGGATCATCGAAGTACATCGTCTTCACAATACGAAGGTAGTAGAACGCGGCGATCAGCGAAAACGCCACCGCGATCACCGCCAATGAAACAGCAGCGGCAGTTGCGCCCTCGCTGAACAACGCCTGCAGGACCACCAGCTTCGCGTAAAAGCCAACGGTCGGCGGCACTCCCGCCAGCGAAAACATCAGCACCAGCATAAGGAATGCGTACCAGGGGCTGCGCTTGGCAAGCCCGCGAAAATCGGCAATCTCCTCGGCCTCGAACCCCTGCCGTGACAGCAGCAGGATGATGCCGAACGTGCCGAGCGATGTCAGCGCGTAGGTGATCAAATAAAACATCGCGGCGCTGTAGGAATTGGCAATCAACGCCGGATCGCCGGCCGTCACGCCCGAGAGCATCGCGAGCAAGACGAAACCCATTTGCGCGATCGTCGAGTACGCCAGCATTCGCTTTAAATTGGTTTGCGCAATGGCAGTGAGGTTGCCGAGCACCAGCGATGCAACCGCGAGCAGCGCCAGGATCTTCTGCCAGTCGACGGCAAGCGGCAGCAGCCCCTCAACCAGAATCCGGAATGCGATCGCGAAAATTGCAAGCTCGGGCGCGGAGCTTATGAGCAACGTAATGGGCGTCGGCGCGCCCTGGTACACATCGGGCGCCCACATATGAAACGGCACCACGCCGAACTTGAACGCCAGCCCTGCAATGATGAAGACAAGTCCAAGCAGCAGCGCGCTGCGGCTGACAATCTGTCCGCCGCTCACACGGCGCGCCAGTTCGTCGATTTCAAGTGTGCCGGTCGCACCGTAGAGCATCGACATTCCGTACAGCAGAAAACCCGACGCCAGCGACCCGAGCACGAAGTACTTCATCGCCGCCTCGCTCGAGCGCGGATCGTCGCGCCGCAAAGCGACGAGCGCGTACATGGACAGGGCCTGCAGCTCGAGGCCGAGATAGACCACGAGCAGGTTGTTAGCCGAGATCATCAGCATGATGCCGAGCAACGTGAACAGGGTCAGGCTGAACAACTCGCCCTTCCAGATGTCGCGCGCCCGAGCATACGATTGGGCGCATATCAGCATGAAGCCGGCGCAGAGGATCGCAAAGAGTTTTAGAACATGGCCCATCGGGTCGGCGATGTACATGCCGCCGAAGGCGGCCGCAGTGTCATCGCGCGCCAGGGAAAAGCCCACCGTCACGCCAACCGCCAGCAGCGCGAGCAAGGTCAAGCCGTAGGTGATATTGCGCCGCTGCTCGGACACGAAGAGATCTGTCACCAGGACGACGCACGCCGCCGCCAGCAACACAAATTCCGGCATGGCAACAGTGAGGTTGAGCGTGTCCATTACGGCGCTGCCACTGCAAGCGGCACTTTGGAGACCGCGACGTGCTTCAGCAACTGCGCGACCGATGCATCCATCAGGTCCGTCACCGGCTTTGGATACAGTCCCATCCCCAATACAGCCGCGGCGAGCAGAGTAAGGATCGCGAATTCGCGGGCATTGACGTCGGTCAGCTCTGCGACATGCTTGTTGGCGACCTCGCCGAAGATCACGCGTTTGTACATCCACAGCGAGTACGCGGCGCCGAGCACCAGTGTCGTGCCGGCGATCAACGCGATCCAGAAGTCGTACTGGACGGCGCCCAGGATCACCATGAATTCGCCGACGAAGCCGCTGGTGGCCGGCAATCCCGCATTGGCCATCACGAACAGCATGAAGAACGCGGCGAACTTCGGCATCGTGTTCACGACGCCGCCGTAGTCCGCGATGTTGCGCGAGTGCACGCGGTCGTACATCACACCGATGCAGAAGAACATCGCGCCGGAGACGAATCCGTGCGAGATCATCTGCACGATCCCGCCCGCCATGCCCATCGGGTTGAAGATGAAAAAGCCGAGCGTGACAAAGCCCATGTGGGCGATCGA
>JBGSWY010000374.1:0-8582 GCA_041751715.1 Burkholderiaceae bacterium | reverse complement strand
CGCGGTGCGTGCCGAGCTCGACACGCACGCCACCGGCGAGAGCCAGATCGGGCGCGACGGTGAAATCGCCGCGCGCTGCCATCGCACCGGCACGGCCGCCGGTGTCTTCGAAGCGCACGCCGTTGGCGGATGCGGCCATCTGGCCGTTGAATTCGGTAAAACGGGTGATACCGGCCGCCATAGCGCCCTGCGATGCTGCCAAGCCCAGGTTGATGCCGTTCAACGTGGCCCATCGGATCTGAAACGGGCCGCCGATCGCGCTGCGCGCGATGGCATCGTCGAGCGATGGCCCGCGGCCGGCGATGGTCAAGGCCATGGTCGCCGTCCCCTGAACCGCCGTCGGTGGCCCTTCTCCACTGGCCACCTGCGCGGGGGGGCGCAGCGTCTGCAATACCGACTCGACGTCGATGTTGGAAGCCCCGGCGATCCCGGTGATCACCCACTCGACATCCGTTGCTGCGTACACGGTGCCACTGGTTATGCCGAAAAATCCCGCCAGGGTGAATTCGGAAACCTCCACCACATTGTCGAAAATGCGCCCGGTCGCCTGAATCTCGTTCCAGCGTACCTGCGGCCCGAACGGGGGCATCCAGCGATCGGCTTCTAGCCGGAAATCGATCGCCTCGCGCCCATCGGCCAGTCGGCCAGGGCGGAACGACAGCTGCATCGTTCCATCCGCATCGAGTGGTCGCAACACTAGCGGTCCGAAGCTGCCATCGGCGGTCCGGCGCAGGACACCTTCAAACGCATTCGGAAACAACTGCGAATCAGCGATTCGCACCGAAGCGAAGCGGATCGTCGAGATCTTGCTCGGAAGCTCGCGCGCGCCACCGGGCAAGGTGCGAACGATGTAAGCCGCCTGCGCCGGCGTGACGCTCATCGGCGTGATCAGGGCTTCGCTCCAAACCCAGTTGCCGCCGCGTATCGCGCTCCACAGATCTTTCCAGTTGATGAGCAGAGTGACCTCACTCGCCTTGAACTGCCCGCTGGCATCGATGCCGCGCACGATCAAGCGGGGCGTGGGCGAAAAGCTGAAGTCGGTGTCGGCCACCTGTACCGGCCGCTTGAATACGGCGGTCAGTCGCTCGGCAACGCGGGATGCTGAGGTTTCCTCGCGCAACGGTGCGAGCGTCGCATAAACGCCGGCCGTGATGACCGCGAGCACCGCGACCATCAGCAATCGCTTCATCCAGACGCGAAGCAGTTCGCGCCGGCGGCCGTCGGAATACTCGCTCGCTTCGGCGCGGTCGCGCTCTTCCTGCAGATCCAGCCGATCCGGAACGTTGACCGTGGTGATCGCCCAGTGGGTCGACACCCCCTCCAGCTCATAGCCACCCGTCGTTGCTCGCCTCTTGGCGCGCTTTCTATGTGAGCGTTCACTATCGCTACGCCGCCTGGGCGTGCTGGGTTTCTGAGACGGGGCCTGGCGGGTGACCGAACCCATGATGGTCGCCTCGCGCGCCAACTGAGCCGCCGCCTGCTCAACGCTCGCGCGCACCAGTTCCGCGGCCACCGCCTCTTCGGTATCGCCGAAGACGGTCACAGGGTCGAGGTCAGTCTGCTCCAAAAATTGGGCTACCGCTTCGGGCTCGAGCTGGGCGCCTGCTATCGAACCGTTGCCTTTGCTCGAGTCGTAGCTCATCGGCTCGACGAGACTCGCATCCTGCAGCTTGCGCAGTGCGCGCTCGATGCGCTCATCGTTCAGGCTCGGCAGCCGCGTTTTCAACCCGGCTACGTTGAGCCGTCCATCGAGCAGAATCAGGATCAGCCGCTCGCTTTGCGTGAACTGGTGTGATTTCTCATAGACCTCGCGCACGCCGCGATCGGTGCGCCGGTAGGTCATCGAGTGGTTTAACGCCATGCGGTATCAAGCCGTGCGTGAGGAAGCAATAGCCTCGGTCGAACGATTGTATCGGCGAAGATGGCGTCTTTACAGACTCCATTCAGCCGATAAGAGGGCATAACGTCCCGTTGCTTGTTGTGTAATCGGGCGTGCTACGAGCGCGATCGCGCTATCGAGCGAAGCAGCAGCAGATGGATGTACTAGCTCGCGACCGCGGGTATACGGCGCCGTGACCACCAGGCTTGCAGCTCACCCACGATGCCGCGCCGGAACGCCATCACGCAGATAACGAAGATGAGCCCCGTCACGATCGTGACCGCTTCGCCCAGGCCGTTGAACCAGCCGATTCCTGTCACGCGACCGAGAAAAGCGCCGAACTCGCCTACCTTGTTCTCGAGCGCGACGATCACCAGAGCGCCGAGAATCGGGCCGAGCATGGTTCCCATGCCGCCCACGAGCACCATCAAGATCACCAATCCGGATGTGCCCCAGTGGGCATCAGTCAAGGTCGCAAAGCCAAGCACGAGAGTCTTGCTGGCGCCGGCCAGGCCGGCCAGCGCGGCCGACAACACGAAGGCGAGCAACTTGAAACGGGCAACGTTATAGCCGAGCGATACCGCGCGTGGCTCGTTCTCGCGAATCGCCTTTAGAACTTGGCCGAATGGGGAGTGCACGGTTCGGTAAATCAGCAGAAACGACACCACAAAAATGCAGAGCACGACGTAATACAGGGTCAGATCGCTGGTCAGATCGATGAAGCCAAGCAACGTCCCGCGCGGCACGCCTTGCAATCCATCCTCGCCGTAGGTAAACGGCGCTTGCAGAAAGAAGAAGTAAAGCATCTGTGCCAGCGCCAGCGTGATCATCGAAAAGTAGATGCCACTGCGACGGATGGCCAGCGCGCCCATCACGAGGCCAAGTACAGCGCCGGCCAGAGTGCCGACCAGCAACCCGACTTCGGTCGGCACGCCCCACTCTCGCAATGCATGCCCCGTCGCGTACGCGGCGCCACCGAGAAACGCGGCATGGCCGAACGAGAGCAGCCCCGTGTAGCCGATCAGCAGGTTGAACGCGCACGCGAACAACGCGAAGCACATGACCTTCATCACGAACACCGGGTAGGCGCCGAATGCCGGCAGCAGCGCCACCACCACCAGCAGCAGCAGGAAAATGGTGAACTCCTTGTTCAATTTCACCTATTTCTCCTTGCCAAACAAACCTGCCGGCCGCAGCAACAGGACGATCGCCATGATCACGAACACCACCGTCGCCGAGGCCTCGGGATAAAACACCCGGGTGAACCCCTCGATCACGCCTAGACCGAGGCCGGTCAGAATCGAACCCATGATCGAACCCATGCCGCCGATGACCACCACCGCAAACACGACGATGATGAGGTTGCTACCCATCAACGGCTGCACCTGCAAAATTGGCGCTGCCAAAACGCCGGCAAACGCCGCCAACGCCACGCCAAAGCCGTACGTCAATGTCACCATCAGCGGCACATTGACGCCGAACGCCTCCGTCAGCTTCGCGTTTTCAGTGCCTGCGCGCAACAGAGCGCCGAGCTTGGTGCGCTCGATGACGTACCAGGTGCCGAAACACACGATTATCGAAGCCAGCACGACCCACGCTCGATAGTTGGGCAGGATCATGAAGCCCAGGTCGGTCGCGCCCTGCAGTTGGTCGGGCACCGAATAAGGCAAGCCCGACACGCCGTAAAACGAGCGGAAAAATCCTTCGATCAGCAGCGTCAGGCCGAAGGTCAGCAGCAGCCCGTACAGGTGATCGAGCTTGTACAGATGCCGCAGCAGCAGCCGCTCGATGATGACGCCGAACACGCCCGCCAGCAGCGGCGCCAATATCAGCATCACCCAGTAACTGAGCCCGAAATACGTCAGACCCATCCACGCGAAGATCGCGCCCATCATGTAGAGCGCACCATGTGCAAAATTGATGACATTCAGCAATCCGAAGATCACTGCCAGCCCAAGCGACAGGATCGCGTAGAACGAGCCGTTGACCAGCCCGAGCAACAGCTGGCTCAGCAGCGCGGGCAGCGGAATGCCGAACAGTTCAGTCATTGGCAACCAGGAAAACCCGGGCGGCGGAACCGCCCGGCGCTAGGGTGCTATCTATTTCTTGGTGATTAGCGGGCACTTCGATTGTGCTAGCGGCTGGTAGGCCTGCTCGCCAGGAATCGTCTGCGCAACCTTGAAGTAATCCCACGGCTCTTTTGACTCGGCCGGCGTCTTGACCTGCATCAGGTACATCTCGTGAATCATGCGGCCGTCCGGCCGGACGTAGCCGCCCTTGGCAAACATGTCGTTGATCTTCTGCTTCTTGAGCTGTGCCATCACCGCCTCGCCGTCGTCGGTTCCGGCTGCTTTGACCGCCGTCAGATACGTTGTAACCGCCGAGTAATCGCCTGCCTGCAGCATCGATGGCATGCGCTTCATCTTGTCGAAAAATTTCCGTGCCCACGCGCGCGATTCGGTCGACTGGTTCCAGTACCAGCCATCGGTCAGGTACATACCCTGTGTGGTCGGCAGTCCCAGACTGTGAATGTCGTTGATGAACATCAGTAAACCGGCGAGCTTCATGTTCTTGGTGACGCCAAACTCGTTCGCCGCCTTGATCGAGTTGATCGTGTCGCCGCCGGCATTGGCCAGTCCCAGAATTTGAGCCTTGCTGTTCTGCGCCTGCAGCAGGAACGATGAGAAGTCCGACGCCGACAGCGGATGACGTACCGCTCCGACCACGTTGCCACCTGCCGCCTTCACCACGTCGCCGGTGTCCTTTTCAAGGGAGTGGCCGAAGGCGTAATCCGCTGTCAGGAAGAACCAGCTTTTGCCGCCGCTTTTTACTACCGCTGCGCCGGTGCCCTTCGCCAAGGCGATCGTGTCGTACGCGTAGTGCACGATGTACGGCGAGCAGTCTTCGTTGGTCAGGCGTGAACTTGCGGCGCCAACCGAGATGTAGGGTGTCTTCTTCTCGGTAGCCACTTTCGCCCCCGCCAGCGCAGTCGACGAGTTAGTACCGCCGATGATCACGTCGGCGCCCGCCTGATCGATCCACTCGCGGATCTTCGATGATGCGATGTCCGCCTTGTTCTGGTGATCGGCGAACACGAGTTCGATCTTCTTGCCCGGAAATTCCTTTTGCATATCGGCGATCGCCATGCGAATTGCCTCCACGCCTCCCGGGCCGTCGATGTCGGAATACAGCGACGACATATCGGTGACAAAACCAATCACGATCTTGTCGCCGGATAGCTTCTGCGCGCTGGCCGCTGACATGACGAATGCCAGGCCGCACGCCGCGAGTGCGGCACATACTTTGTTCAGTTTCATTGCATCTCCCTGATTACATTTCCCGACTTAACGGTTTTGGTCAAACGCCAAGAAGCTCGTGCAACGTCGCTTCCTTCGCGCGCAACTGGGAGGCGGCGAACGATTCAACGATTGTTCCGTGCTCCATCACATAGAAACGGTCGGCCAGCGGTGCCGCGAATCGAAAATTCTGTTCGACCATGACGATCGTGTATCCCCTGGCTTTGAGGGTGCGGATCATCTCCGCCAATTTGATGACGATCACCGGCGCCAGTCCCTCCGAGATCTCGTCGAGCAACAGCAGATGCGCGCCAGTGCGCAGAATACGCGCCACTGCGAGCATTTGCTGCTCGCCGCCGGACAACCGAGAGCCCTGGGATTTCGCGCGCTCCTTCAGGTTCGGGAACATCACGTAGATCTCGTCAACGCTCATGCCGCCGTTGGCGCCGACCGCCGCCTTGTTCTTTATCTGCGGCGGCAGCAGCAGATTTTCCTCGCACGACAGGCTGGCGAAAATACCGCGCTCCTCGGGACAGTAGCCGATTCCCAGATGCGCAATGCGGTGCGTCGCCAGGTCGATCGTCTCCTTGCCGTCAACCCGGATCGAGCCCTTGCGCGCGCCGGTCAGGCCGAGGATCGAGCGCATCGTCGTGGTGCGGCCGGCGCCGTTGCGCCCGAGCAAGGTCACCACCTCGCCCTTGCCGACATGCAGATCGACGCCATGCAGAATGTGCGACTCGCCATACCAGGCGTGCAGGTTCGTGATCTCGAGCGCAGTGGCCATCAATGCGCGATGCCTTCGAGCTGCGTCTCTGCGGTGCCCATGTAGGCTTCCTTGACGCCGGGATCGTTCGACACGTGCTCATACGGCCCTTCGGCCAGCACTGCGCCGCGGGCCAGTACCGTGATCTGGTCCGAAATGCCGGCTACGACGTTCATGTTGTGCTCAACCATCAGCACGGTGCGCCCCGCCGCCACACGCTTGATCAGCTCGGTGACACGCGTCACGTCTTCATGGCCCATGCCCTGGGTCGGCTCGTCGAGCAACATCAACTCGGGCTCTGTCGCCAATGTGGTCGCAATCTCGAGCGCGCGCTTGCGACCGTACGGCAGCGACACCGTCTCTGCGTGCGCGAACGAAGCAAGGTCGACCTGCTTCAGCAACTCGAGCGCAGGCGCATTCATCGAATCGAGCACTTGTTCGCTGCGCCAGAACTGAAACGACAGATTGGTGGCGCGTTGCAGTGCCACGCGTACATTTTCGAGAACTGTCAGATGAGGAAACACCGATGAAATCTGGTAGGAGCGAACGATGCCGCGACGCGCGATGTGTTCCGGCGAGTCGCGCGTGATATCGGTGCCGTTAAAAAAAATCTGGCCGCGGGTCGGCGTCAGGAACTTGGTCAACAGATTGAAACAGGTGGTCTTACCCGCGCCGTTGGGACCAATTAACGCATGGATCGTCCCGCGCCGGACTTTCAGATTGACGTCATTGACCGCTATGAAACCCTTGAACTCTTTGGTCAGGCCGCGGGTTTCGAGAATGACATCGCTGGTGCTCATCGGGAGCGGAAGTATCTTGAAAAAGCCGATGCCATGCAAGGCCGGTCATGCGAAGGGTTTCCCGAGCAAGACTATCTCGATACCGTGCCGCGAAACTGCATTGCACGAACCGCAACGTGCGCGGTGTCCCTACGGCAGGCTCTGTTCGAAATTCCGTTTCGTTTGTGCCAACTCGGAAGGTAAACGGTCGGCCAGCTTGTCGAACAGTTCGTCGTGCGAGGCGATCTCATGTCGCCAATCATCATCACTCGCACACATGGCCCGCTCGAACCGTGCGGACGGAAAATCCAGTCCGCTCCACTCGATGTCTTCGTAGCGCGGCGAAACGCCGAACAGGTGCTCGACGCCTGCTGCCTGGCCGTCGACCCGGTCGACGATCCATTTCAGCACACGCATGTTCTCGCCGAAGCCCGGCCATACGAACTTGCCGGCCTCGTCGGTGCGAAACCAGTTCACGGTAAAAATCTTCGGCAGCTTGGCACCGTCGGACTCGAGCTTGGCGCCCAGTGCCAGCCAGTGCGCGAAATAGTCGCCCATGTGGTAGCCGCAAAAAGGCAGCATCGCGAACGGATCGCGGCGCAGCACGCCCTGCGCGCCGGCCTGTGCGGCGGTGGTTTCGGAGCCCATTGTGGCCGCCATGTAGACGCCTTCGACCCAGTCGCGCGCTTCGGTCACCAGCGGAACAGTGGTCGAGCGGCGGCCGCCGAACAAGAACGCATCGATCGGCACGCCATTCGGATTCTCCCAATCATCGTCAATCACCGGGCACTGCTGCGCAGCCACCGTAAAGCGCGCATTCGGATGCGCCGCCTTGCGGCCGGCCTTGCCGTCTTCCGGGGTCCAATCGTTTCCCTGCCAGTCGATCAGATGCGCAGGGGGTGGGCCCATGCCTTCCCACCACACGTCGCCGTCATCGGTCAGCGCGACGTTGGTAAAAATCACGTCTTCGCGCAGAGTCGCCATCGCGTTGCGATTTGTTTTCTCCGACGTGCCGGGAGCAACGCCGAAGAAGCCGGCTTCCGGATTGATCGCATACAGCCGCCCGTCCTGGCCCGGCTTGATCCATGCAATGTCCTCTCCGACCGTGGTTACGGTCCAGCCGGAAAACGCGGGTGGCGGAATCAGCATCGCAAAATTGGTCTTGCCGCACGCCGAGGGAAATGCCGCGGCGATGTGATATTTCTTCCCTTCAGGCGACGACACGCCGACGACCAGCATGTGTTCGGCCAGCCATCCGCCGGCGCGTCCCATCGTCGAGGCGATACGCAGCGCCAGGCACTTCTTGCCGAGCAATGCGTTGCCGCCGTAGCCCGAACCGAACGACCAGATCTCGCGTGTCTGCGGAAAATGAACGATGTACTTGGTCGGATTGCACGGCCAGGGAACATCCTTCTCGCCACGCCTGAGAGGCATACCGACCGAGTGCACGCAGGGCACAAACTCGCCATCGGCGCCGAGCACGTCGATCGCCGCGCGGCCCATGCGGGTCATCATTCGCATGTTGACGACCACGTAGGCGCTGTCGGAGATCTCGACACCGATCTGCGATATGTGGCTGCCCAACGGGCCCATCGAAAATGGAATGACGTACATCGTGCGGCCACGCATCGAGCCGGCAAACAGGTTGTTGAGCGTGTTCCGCATTTCGTCCGGCGCCACCCAGTTGTTGGTCGGGCCGGCGTCGTCTTCGGTGTCGCTGCAGATGTAGGTCTGGTCCTCGACCCGGGCGACATCCGACGGATCGGACCACGCCAGGAAACTACCGGGCCGCTTTTGCTGATTCAGCCGGCGAAACGTACCGGCGGCGACCAGCTCGTCACACAAACGGTCGTATTCCTGCTGCG
>JBGSWY010000373.1:0-4349 GCA_041751715.1 Burkholderiaceae bacterium | reverse complement strand
CGCTGCGCCAGATACTCGGTGTGGCCGGTGAACACGATGCGCGCGTCGTTGATGACGCTCTTCTGTACCGGAGCGGTCACGATCGCGTCGTATTCGCCGGACAGTGCACCGCTGATCGCGCGATCGAGCGTCGCCAGCACGTAGTGCGCATTGCGCGAGTCGCGCCGGCCTGCAATCGCAGCCGTGCGCAACGGCACATGTTCGATGGTTGCGGTCGTCGGCCAGCCCGCGCCGATGGCGCGAGCGCGCTCGGCCAGCAGCGGTTCGTCGCCGATCAACGTGATCCGGGCATCGTCACCGGCATCGAGCGCTGCCAGCGAAATCTCCGGCCCGATGCCTGCAGGCTCGCCGGTGGTAATCGCGATGCGAGGCTGCAGGTGCGCCGGGGCCGGCTTACGACTGCTCGTCGAGCCTGTACTCGACATAGGTCTTGTCGCGCAGTTGCCGGATCCAGTCCTGATACGCCTCGTCGGCCTTGCGGTCGCGCAGCGCCTGGCGCGCCTGCAGTCGTGCGCGATCGGTCGATGCCTGTTCGGTGCGGCGTTCGAGCACTTGAATCAGGTGCCAGCCGAACGGCGATCGCACCGGCGCACTGATCTCGTTGATCTTCAGCGCACTCATCGTCTTCTCGAATTCCGGCACCGTGTCGCCCGGATACAGCCAGCCGAGATCACCGCCGCGGCTGCCGCTTGGGTCGACCGAGTGCAGACGAGCCAGCGTGCCGAACTCGATCTGCCCCGCTTCAATACGCAGCTTGAACTCCTCGAGCCTGCGCTTGATGTCAGGCTCCGGAGTCAGATCGGACACGCGCATCAGAATATGCCTTGCATGCGTCTGTTGAATCGGCCCGGTAGCCAGCTTGCTGTCGACGCCGCTGCGGCGGCCGAGCACTTTCAGAATATGAAAGCCGTTCGGGCTGCGCACGACCGGGCTGACGTCGCCGGGCTTCAGTCCCTTGATGGAATCGATGAACAACGTCGGCAAGCGATCCGTATTGCGCCAGCCGAGCTCGCCGCCCTGCAGCGCCTCCGGTGCATTGGAAAAACTGGCGGCGACGCGCGCGAAATCCGCGCCGCCTTTTAACTGCGCGATCAGCTCGTCCGCGCGCTTGCGCGTGGCGTCGATGCGGTCAGTCGGCGAATTTTCCGGTACGCGCAACAGGATTTGCGCAATATTCACTTCCTCCGAGTCTGCTGCCACACCGGCCTGTTCGGCGATGAAGTTTTCCAGTTCGCTGTCGGATACCTGAATCCGCGAATCGACTTCGCGATCGCGCAGCCGATTCACGATGATGTCCTGTCGAATGTCGTCGCGAAACTGGGCGAACGAAACACCATCTGATTCGAGCCGCTGCCTCAGCGCCTGCACCGACAGGCCGTTGGACTCGGCGATTCGCCCCAGCGCTGCGTTGACCGTGGCGTCGTCCACCCTGACTCCCGTTTCGCGCGCCAGTTGCATTTGCGCACGATCGACGATCATCCGTTCCAGTACCTGGCGCTCGAGCACATCCGCGGCCGGCGGTTGAATCTTTTGACGACGCAACTGTGCTTCCGCCACCCGCGCGCGCACACGCAGTTCATTGGCCGTCACGACTTCGTCGTTGACGACGGCGACGATCCGGTCGAGCGCACGCGAAGCCGGGCGGGCCGCCGGCGTTGACGGCGAAGTCGAGGAGGAGGGCGGCGCCTGTGCAAAGCCGGCACCAGCCGCAAGCATCGATATGGCGGCCAAAAGCGACTTGCGAATCAAGGAAACTCCTTCGTCATTCATTTGCTTCATTATTCGTAATAGTCGAATCGACCCGGCTCGCGCGGCACCGGGTTCAGCAACTGGTAGCCGGGAATATTACGCTGCAGAAGATTGGCTGCGCTCGTTCCGACACTCGTCAAACCGTTCAGTTCCAGCTGCACATAGAAGTTGGTAGTGGTGGTCAGTGCGGTCGTCGCGAAGCGTTGCACGACGAATCGCAGCAACCAGCAGTCCTGCTGATATTCGAACCCGGCGACGGCGTCGACCAGGCGCTTGTCCTCCAGCGAATAGTTGAAGCGCCCGACTGCATACCAGCGATTCGACAGCGGCCATTGACCCGAAAGGTCGATCTGACTGATGCCGTCGGCCTGATAACGGTAATAGGCACTCAGCACCGAGGCGCGGCGCGGCTGCCAGCGCGTGCCGGCCGTCGCGCGCACAAACTGGTTGCGCTCGGCTGCGTACTGCGCGGCCAGATCGATCGCCCAGGAGCGGCCCAGTTGTGCGGACAGCGTTGCCAATACATCGGTCGAGTCATTCGAGCGCGGCGACTCCCCCGGCAACGTGACCCGCTGTTCGCTGAAGTAATAGCGTTGACCGATCGCAGCACGCAGCCGTTCGGCGCCCGTTTCGTTATCCAGAATGCGGGTTGTCAGTGCGGCGGTGAGTTGATTGGCTTCCGAAATTCGATCCGAACCCGAATAAATGTTCTCGGTAAAAAGCTGTGCGTAGTTGAGATCGGCCAGCGCGCTATCGAAATTCGGCAGGTTGCTTTGATCTCGATACGGGATGTACGCATAGAAGAGGCGCGGCTCCAGCGTCTGCTGCGCGGCTCGACCGAACCAGCCGACATCGCGCTCGAAAATAAGGCCGGCGTCGAGACTCAGTATCGGCAAGGTTCGAGTCGGCGACGAAGCGCCCGGCCGAAACTCGGGATCGAGGCTGTACGTCGTCGACGACAAGCGGGCGCGCGGCACCACGAACCAGCCCGGCGCAAGAATCGGATAGGCGGTGCGCATATCGGCCAAGTAGCGATCGCCGGTCTCCTGAGTCGGGTGCGTGAAGCGCGTTCCTTCGAGCGCCGCTGCCGCTTCTAAGCCGCGCCATTCGGCGATGTAGCCGTTGACGGTGACCTGCGGTACGCGCTCATACGGCTTGGCGACAAAGAGCAGCGGATCGGGATCCTGCAGCGTCTGATTCTTGGTTACGCGCACCGCGGTACTCCAGTACGACTGGTTGTATGCGATGTAGCCATCCTGTGGCAGCACCTTCTGCGACGTATCGACGATCGTGGTGCCGAAGTCGACGAAGTACAGGTCGTCGGAAACGCGGTTGTAGTTGATACCGGCGGCGAACCCGCTCGGCGACGCGTACTCGTGCCGCACTGCTGCGAAGCTTCTGGACTCCTCGAATTCCCGGTCACTGGCGATCACATCGTAGACAAGGGTGCTGCGGTGCGCCGGACTCAGATAGCGAAATTCATTTTCGAGCAGCACGCCGCGCTTGGTCATCAGCCGCGGAGTCAGCGTGTAGTCGTAGTTGGGCGCGAGGTTGAAGTAGTAGGGTGTGCTGATGTCGGTGCCGAGGGTCGAGCTCAATCCGAAGCTCGGCGTCAGAAACCCGGATTTGCGCCGGTCGCTGGTGGGAAAGCTGAGAATCGGCGAAGCCAGGATCGGAACGCCTTTGAAATACAAGATCGCTGAACTCGCCGTGGCACTCTCGTCGATGCCGTCGAACTCGATCGATTCCGCCTGAACCCACCAGGCGTTGTCGCCCGGCCTGCAGGTGGTAAAGCGCGCGTTTTCCATGCGCGCGCGCTCCTGGCCGAGAAACTCGATCAAGCTGGCTTCCCCGCGGCCCTGCCGCGGCGCGTAGGTGAACGCGGCATCCGGCATTGCACCGGTTTGCGCTTCGACCCGGAAATCCAGCCGCGGCCCGGTGAACACCGACCCATCGCGAAACACGCGCGCATTGCCTTCGGCATTGACGAGATCGGTGGCTTGCGTGTACGTGATCGTATCGCCACGCAACACCGTTCCGGCACGACGGATCTCCGCATCGCCCGTCAATATCAGGCGCTCCTCGACGCTGCCTTCGATACGCTGCGCACGCGCAAAGGTCGGCGCTCCTTCCTGGGTCGCGGCACGATTTTCGTCGAGCTGTCGCTCCAGTTTGAGTTGCAGTTGCGCCCATGCGGGCGGACTCGCCGTCAAACATCCGGCAGAGAACAGCGGAACCAGGATGTGCAGCGGAATCGACCGAGCGGTCGCCGGCAAGCGTGGCATTTAGAATCTGTCTTTTTCGGGCCAGCAAGTGCCTCAGCAGAGCGAGCGGATTATAGGCATCGGGTCACCGCGCTCTGCGGCGGTGCTCGAAGTGGAAGATGCGCGCCTGGTTTCGCTCTCGGCCTGGCTCGCCTCGCTCGCTTCTCACTACGGCCTGGTGATGTCCTCGCTGCGTCCGGCATCGGTCGATGCCAGCTCGCGCCGCTATTTTCGGGTCGATGGCAAGGGCGGCAGCGTGATTGCGATGGATGCCCCGCCCACCCTCGAGGATTCACGGCCGTTCATTCGCGTGGCTGCGCTGATGAAAGACGCCGG
>JBGSWY010000372.1:0-12538 GCA_041751715.1 Burkholderiaceae bacterium | reverse complement strand
ATCGCCACTGCCGGCAGCGCCAGTCCCGGAGGTGACAAGCACGAGCAGCGCGGCGAAGCGCGCCGCATTGCGCCTCATACTCTAGGCGACGTTGACCGTGACCGCGTGCGCGCGCCAGCCGCTGTTCAGATAGCCGCCGGCGTTGTCGGGCGTGGTTTCGACCTGAACATTGCCCTGCGAATCGGTCACGCGCGACGCCATCACGTAGGTGCCGGGTTTCAATTCAGCCTGCAGCACGAACGGGCGCCACGCATATCGGCCCAGATTGGGGCCGAGGAAACTCGCTTCGCGCCAGGTCTTTCCGCCATCGAGCGAAACGTCGACTCTGCGCGGCGCCTGCATGCCACCCATCGCCACGCCGCGTATCTGGACCCAGCCTCGACGCACCGGGCCGGCCTCGGGCGCGGGCGAGTTAATCCACGACTTCGCATCCATTTCCCACACGGCCGGAAAACTCGGATCGCCCTTGGTGCCGTTCGGGTGCATGCGGTACCGGCTTTCCTGAATTCGCGCGTCGGTTTCGTCGCGCGTGAACGCAAGCCGCTTGATGTACTTGATGTTGTTCACGCCGCTGTAGCCGGGAATGATTAAACGCAGGGGGCCACCGTGCGCAAGCGGCACCGGTTCGCCATTCATCTCCCACGCGAGCAGAGCGTCCTCGAGCGTGCCGATCGGCACCGAGCGCTCGACGATGACTGTTTTCGGATCGATGCCGTCAGGCAGTTTCTCGCCGCCGGTGCCGGTAATGAAGCGCACACCGCTGCTCGGTCCGCCCAGCGCCTGTGCGACGGTCCGCACCGGCACTCCGCTCCACAGCACGCAAGCTGCCGCGCCGACCGTCCACTGGGTCCCGCTCTTCTTGGTCGGATAGTAGGCGCGGCCGTTGCCCGAGCACTGCAGGACCATCGCAAGCGTTTCGAGGCCCAGCGTTTTCAGGTCAGCTACCGTCAAGGTGCGCGGCTGCTGCACCCCCTCAACCGCGAGCTGCCACGCATCGCGATTGGCGATGATCGACGCGTCGGGCGGCGCAAGGTTGTTGCGGATGTACATTCGCTCGGCCGGTGTGATGCTCGAGCCGTAGGCGGTGCGACGGGTTTCGATCGTGGTCGGCGAGTGCACGATCACGCTGTCCGCATCTTTCCAGGCCACATAAGGGGGCAACGGCTTTGCAGCCGGCGCAGGCGTCTGCGCTGTGACGCGCGACACGCCGGTCAAGCCAGCCATCGCCAACGCGCCGGATCCTGTTGCGAGCAATCGACGGCGAGACAGATCGGGTTCGGTTTTCATCGTAACTCCTGGGCAAAATCAATAGAGGCGTGAGCGATCGAGAATATACCGGGCAGAAGCCGCACGCACGTGCAACGAATCACGCAAAACGGTGTAGCACCTACTTCGCCTGCGTTTCGACTTTGCGCTGCAGCTCATCGAGCCGCGACTGCACCTTGCTTTGCCGCGCCCGATAGTCGCGTGACTTTTCGCCACCGGCGGCGCGTCCCAGCGATGTCAGTGAATTTTCCCAGGCGGTTTGATAGTCCTTTAGCGCGGCCTTGCCGGGCGTGGTCGATGCCTGCTTCGACGCCGGGCCAAACATGGTGCGGCCCTTGACCAGGGTTTCCTGCACGCACCCACGATAGTCTTCCTCGGTCGGCGGCGATCCGGTCACCGTAGTCTGCCCTTCGTTGACCAGTGCAAACCGTTCCCACCTGTCGACATAGTCGCGATACTTGTTGCTGCACGTGATGTAGCCCAGCCGAGTGCCGACCAGGTAGCGTGACACGACCTCGGGCGGGGCGTCATCGGCTGGCTTCGTTTGCGCTGCAACGTCGCCGGGAGCCGTCATGCCGAACACGATGGCTGACAGTAAAACGCTGATGTTTGTCTTCATCGATGTGCCCCCGAATAGTGAAAACGCCGAACCTGTGCAACGCGCACCGATAATAATTCGTCTACTGCAACCTCTTGCGCGCAATCTCGATCGCGCTCGCAAGATAACCTTCGTAAAAACCCGAACGATCAAGCCCGACCAGCGGCTCGGTCAGCAATTGCAGCGTCCCCTCCAACAGCGCAAACAGCGCGACCACCGGAACGACGCGCACATTGAAGCGGGTCGCGAACCCGGCGTCGGTGGTTCTCTCGCCCGCGGCATCGATCAGCGGCCTTGGCGACGTAATGTCGACTTCGCGCAGCAGCAGTGCGGATTTCCTGTCTGCCAGGCGCGGCACCAGATAGTTTCGCCGCACTTCACGACAAAACGGACAGCCCGGCGTGCTGAACAGGATCAGCAGCGGCGATTTGCCGCGCGCCACCGAGGCTAACAGCGGCCGCAGGTCGTTTACAGGCGGCAGATACTGTTCTTGCGCGAAGATGGCGCGCGGCGCCGCAATCGCCGCCGCCATCGCAAACAGGCAGTCCCGCCGGCCGGGCGAGGTGCTCATCAGGCCATGCCTGGATTCACCTGCGCGCCTTTTATCGTCGGCAAATTCAACCGTCGCGGCTTGACCGACTTCTGATCCTTCAAATAGGTTGCCACGACGTCCCAGATCGGTTCGCCTTTCAAACCTTCAGCCACCGGCGCCCAGCCGGCGACCTTGTACATTTTGTCAGCCTGCAGCACATCGCCGCGCAGGCGCATGTCACCGATGCGCGCCCCGATGTCCGCCGTCGGGTCGATCGAATACTGCAGCCCGCCTACTCTGACCATATCCCCGCCCTGCTGCAAGTACGGATCAGGGTTGAACAGATTGTCAGCCACGTCTTCCAGAATCGTCTTGATCGTCGTGCCGCTCAGTTGCAGCAGCGTGGTCGATGGATACGTGATCGCGGTCTGGTCCATCAGATGTTCCATCAGGATGGGCTGCCCGGGCAGCAGCGACGTGCCCCAGCGAAAGCCGGGCGAAAAGGCGATATCCGCGCCCCGCACTTCCATTAACGCATCACAGATCAACTGGTCGAACGTGCCGTTGAAATTGCCGCGGCGATACAACAGCCCTTCGGTCACCGCCAGCTTTTCGCCGAGGCGCGCCTCGAACGGTGCGCGCACGCGCTTTATATAAGCGGCCATATCGGGGTCGGCCGGCAACAGATTGGAAAACACCGGCAACAGCTTGTACCGATAGTCGCTGATCTTTCCGTTCCTGATGTCGAAGTCGAGCACTGCGAGAAACTTGCCGTTGCTGCCTGCGTTGGTGACCAGCGTTGTTCCACCCGCGTTCTTGACGAGCGTGGGCTGCGGCACGCCATCGTGGGTATGTCCGCCGAGAATCGCGTCGATGCCGTGGACTCGCGTCGCCATTTTCAGATCGACGTCCATGCCGTTATGCGACAGCAAGACGACGACCTGTGCGCCCTTGGCGCGCACTTCGTCGACCATCTTCTGCATGTTGTCGTCCTGGATACCGAAGGTCCAGTCGGGCACGAAGTAGCGCGGATTCGCAATCGGTGTGTAGGGAAACGCCTGGCCGATGACGGCGACGCTGACGCCGTTCATCTCCTTGAACGTGTAAGGCGGAAAAACCGGGTCGCCGAAGTCCGCCGTCTTGATGTTCTGCGCGATGAAGTCGATATGTCCTTTCAGGTCTTTTTCGACGATTTCCTGCACGCGCTTCGCGCCATAGGTCATCTCCCAGTGCGCGGTCATCACGTTCACGCCGAGCAGCTTGCCGGCATCGACCATGTCCTGCGCGTGTGTCCACAAGGCCGTTGCCGAACCCTGCCAGGTATCGCCGCCGTCAAGCAGCAGCGCGCCGGGCCGGCTCGCCTTGAGGCGCTTCACCAGCGTCGACAGATGCGCGAAGCCGCCCACTTCTCCGTATGTCCTGGCAGCTTCGGCAAAGTTCAGGTAAGTGAACGCATGCGCCTGCGGCGTGCCTCGCGCTATACCGAAGTGCCGCAGCAAATGTTCGCCGACCAGATGCGGCGGTTGTCCGTACGCCGGGCCGACTCCCAGATTGACGCTCGGCTCCCGAAAGTAGACCGGCAACAACTGCGCGTGACAGTCCGTGAAGTGCAGCAAATGAACATTGCCGAAACGCGGCAGCTCGTACATTGCCGCCGATGCCGGGCCGGCACCGAGCGCGTCGCGCGATGCGAGCGGCATTCCGGCCGCGGCGGCCATCGCGAGCAGCTGCAAGAACTCGCGCCGGTGCACTTATCGCTTCGCAGGAATTCGCGCGAACCGCGCTAACGCCGCAATGTCCTCGGGAAACATCTCACCGCGGTGCACGAACACGACCTTTCCACTGGCGTCGACCACATATGTCTCGGGCAGGGTGCGGTTGCGGCCGAACCATTGATCGACCTCCGGCGTGCGCATCGCAACCGGGAATGTATAGCTGCGCTTGGCCAGATAGTCCTTTGCGGCCTGCTCGGTACGATCGATCGAATACGCCAACACTGTCAATCCGCGCTTGCCGTAGGCGTCATGCAGCTTCTGCACGTGCGGGTTCTGGGCCGCGCAAAACGGGCACCAGGACGCCCAGATTTGCACGACGACGACGTTGGCATTCAGCTGATCGGCTTTCAGGGTGCGGCCGTCGAGCAGCTGAACATCGCGCCACCGAACCACACTGCCGATCTCACCGGCAACCTGCGCCGACGCCGGCGCAGCGGTGAGCAACAGCGCGCCCGCGAGCGCGAGAATCGATGCGTGACGCCAGGCGCTCTTCGTTGCCGCCTCTTACTGATTGACCGGCGACTTCGGGTCGAGCAGCAGCGCCATGACATCCTTCAGCTGCGCCGTGGTCAGAATGTTGGCTTCGCCAAAGCGCGGCATTTGCGAGCACGCGGCGGTAGCGTGCGAGTTCCACAGCTTGCCCCACGTATAAGTCATCACCGCCGGCGAATATCCACGCAGCTTGCCGTAGCCTTTCAGCGACGGCCCGATGTTGCCGAAGGCGATTTCTTTCGACGACAGCTCGTGACACGCATAGCAATTGCCGCCAGCCACTGTTTTGTCGTTGTCGCTCCATTGCAGGCCTCTGCCTGTTTGCGCCACGCGCTCGCCTTCCTTGAAATCACCGAGGTAAACGCCGTCGGCCGGATACTTGACGGTGGCAAGGGCCTGCTTTTCGAGCCGCGCGCTGACATCTTTCGGCAGCTCTTTACCGGTAAGCGCTGCCTCGGAACACGCCAGCTGCATCTCGGATTGATTCAGACGGTCGACTTTCGCGATACCGCGATCGCGAAACGAGCTTTTGACAACCTGCATCGTTTCTTCGCGCGTCGGCGCCGTATAAGTCGCGCAGCCGACGAGCACGGCAACGCCGGCGATCCCCATTGCAATTCTGCGTTTCATTGTCGTTCCCCCTATCGTTTGATCGACGGCGAATCCATCTTTGCACCCTCTGCATTCACGCCTAGGAAGGTGATCAGATCGACCGTAGCGGGGGACGCGAAAACGGGCTCGGGCCAGCGCTGTTGACGGAAACAATCGTTCAGGCGCCACTGCATGGTGCGCAGCGCGCCCTGTGATACGCGATACGCCGGCCACGTGGTGAATGCGCGCTCGGCGTCTTCCTTTTTCTGCGCGATATTGGGCAGGTCCTGCAAGCGGATTCGCTGGCCGGTTACCCCATGGCAGCTTGCGCATGAAAAATCGTACGGTCCGGCTCGCATGTAAAAAAGCTGCTTGCCGCGGTCGTACGCAGCTTTTTCCTGCGGATGTGCCTGCGGAATGCTGACCGGCACGCCGCGCGACTGCTCGACGCCGAAGGCGGTCAGCGCTTCGATATCGGTCTGCCGCTGCCCGGTGCCCGAATATGGGCTCTTGGTCACCGCTACGCGGTCCATCCCCTGCAGTGTCACCATGCAATGCACGACGCGGCCTTCGTAATCCATGACGGAATCGGTATCCGCAAAGTAGCGCGGCAACTGCGCGTATGCACCCTTGACGACACCGGCTCCGAGGCCGAGATCGCACTGTTCGAGCGACACTTTTTTCGGTCCGCGCTTTTCCTTCCACAGCGCTTCACCGCGCGCCACCGTCAGTTCGGCCGGGTTTCCGTCCTGCAGAAGCTCCCGATAGCGCGCGATGGCGTCAGCAGTGGTGCTCTGGGCGTGCACCGCCGCGCATGACAGCGCGAGCGCGCCGCCTGCCAGCACCGCTTGCATGTTTGCCTTCATGTTCTCCGTCTCCCTGCTTGAAGTTGTGTGCACGCTCGCCGCTCTTCGGCAGCGTTGACGATTACGTGATGGTTGTTTCGTCGGTGCGCGTATCGCCCTTGTTGTCGGTCCACGTCACGCTGATCTTGTCGCCTTTTTTAGCGCCTTTGAATTTGAACTGCAAGTATGGATTCTTCGCAACCGCCGGACCCCACTCTGCATTCAGCACCGGCTTGCCGTTGTGAGTCACCGTCACATTGGAAATAAAATGCGCCGGAACGATCTTGCCGGCCGAATCACGACGCTGCCCGGTTTCCATTTCGTGACTCATCAACACACGCACATCGACGCCATCCGGCTGCTCGGTGGCGCGAATTCTCATCGGATCTGCCATATCACCTCCTGCGGGCAAAAGTGCGAAACTACTTTTGCCCGATTAGTTAACGGGAATCACTGGCAAAGCCAGACAATTCCACAGGTACAAAAACCGGTCGGAGCGCGCGGTGCTTTCTAGCCGCCGCAGCCGCCGAGTGTGACCTTGACTTCCTTGGTCGCCACGTAGAACTTGTTATCGGCCTTGACGACCGCATGCACGTTCGACGTCTGGCCCATTTTGATGCGGGTCGCAACGTTGGCTTCGGTGCCGGCCGGAATGCCGAAGCCCGCCGCGAGCGAGTTCGGATTCTTTTCGACGAGGATGTAGACGTTCTGCGTGTTCGGAATCTTGCTCGTTACGCCCACGGGCACGACCGCACCGTTTTCGGCGATATCGGGCGCGGTGATCGTGATGTCGGTGCTCTGCGCGGCGGTTGTGCCTCCAAGCGCCTTGACCGTTTCATCCAGACTCTTGGTTTCGAACGCGGCCTTGTTCCACGCCTGCTGCTGCGCGAATGCTTCGTCGGCGGTCATTAAACCGGCGGCGGCCATCACTGCGAATACGCCACCCAGTTTTACAAACTCTCTGCGATTTTGGTTCATCGAATGTCTCCTGCCGCTAATTTGGAAAGCCAACGCTGCACTGTAGCAGCGCGTTCACTGCATGACCTTTCACTGTCGGGATAACCCCAACCGGTTACTTGGCACCACCGACAATCCAGCGCGCGATCTCGCCGGCATCGTGTTCCTTTAAGGCCTGCGGCGGCATCGGGGTCGCGCCCCATACGCCTTGCCCGCCTTCCTTGATCTTCTTTGCCAGATACGCATGGGCATCGGCGCGCCCCTGGTACTTGATCGCAATCTCGTTGAATCCGGGGCCGATAATTTTGGTCGTCATGCCGTGGCATGCAGTACAGGCGTTGCGCGTCAGCATGTCTTTCGGATCTGCGGCGACAGTCGATGATGCGGCCGACGCGACCGGAGTGCCCGCCTTGTCTGCGCCCGCACCATAACGCGCGGTGTCGATGCCGCGCATCGGACCGAGCGGCCGCTTCTGCTGCGCCAGATTGCCGTTTTGATTGCGCGCGAACTCGGGCAGCTCGGAGGCGATCTTGACCTCCCTAACGCAGTCTTTCATGCAGAGCGTGCCTTGGGCGTCGGGCTTGCCCTGCACCCGAGCCAGCCCATGCGCGGTCGTCAAGCCATTGCGGTTCGGCATCAGCACGCTGAGCAGCGTTTTCTCGTTCAACTCATAGTCGGCCGCCACGATCTCGTTCAGATGCAGCACGTAAGCGGTGACCGCATACGTCTCATCGACGCTGAGCGACTGCGGGTTGGTCCACGGCATCGCGCGGTAGATGTAATCCCATAAAGTTGTCGCGTAATTCAGCTTGGTGCCGAGCGTGCGCATGCCATCGGGTTGCAGCAGCACCGAAGCACGGCCGGTTTTCAGATCGTTCTTGCGCACCCCGCCGGCAATCGGCATGTAGCGATTGTTCTCGCCGAACGTGCCGTGGCAACTTGCGCACTGCGCGTCGTAGATCTTCTGCCCTTGTGCGACCGTCCCCTTGCCCTTTTTCAGGCCGTGACCATCGGGCCGCACGTCGATGTCCCAGGCGGCGATTTCCTGCGGCGTCGGCGCGCGGCCAAGGCCGAAGCCCGACGCCTGCTGCCCCTGCGCGGGCAACACTGCCGCGCTCAACGCGGTAGCGAACAGCGCGCTACGCCGCCAGTTGGACATTCCACACTTCTCCGTCCCGCTGCACGTGCCACGTCTGCACCGCGTTGTTGTGATAGATCGATCGCACGCCGCGCACTGCGCGCAGCTGATGGATGCTCGGTTGCACGTGTCCCGTTTCATCGACCGCACGACTCTGCAAGAGCGCCGGTGCGCCGTCCCAGTTCCAGTCGAGGCGAAACCGGGTCAACGCCTTCGTCAGCACCGGTTCCTGCAAGCGCGCGGTTTGCCAGTTGCGCCCGCCGTCGACCGACACATCGACACGCTTGACCTTGCCGCGGCCGGACCACGCGAGCCCCGTGATCTGGTAGTAGCCCTTGCCGACCAGCTTCTGCCCACCCGACGGCATCGTGATCACCGACTTCACTTCCTGGATTCCCGAATACTGGCGATGCATGCCGTCGGGCAACAGATCGATGTAGTGCAGCGACTCTTCGCGCGTATTCCATGGCTTGTCGCCCACTTCAAGACGGCGTAGCCACTTCACGCTCGACACTCCCTGCACACCGGGCACCAGCAGACGCAGCGGATAACCGTTCTCCGGCCGCAGCATCTCGCCGTTCTGACCATAGACCACCAACACGTCGGCGAGTGCGAACTCGATCGGAATGGTGCGCGTCAGAGCGGACCCGTCGGCGCCTTCCGCCAATATGAACTTGCCTTTAGCGCGATCGAATCCGACTTCATCGAGCAGAGTCGACAGAGGCACGCCCGTGAATTCGGAGCAAGCGATCATGCCGTGCGTGTACTGCACTGTCGGCACGGCGACATTGCCCCACTCCATTCCGCCATTGGCGCCGCATTCGATGAAGTGAATGCGCGATACCGACGGGAACCGCATTACGTCGTCCATGGACAGCATCAACGGCCGCTTGACCATGCCATGGATCATCAGCCGGTGCTGCTGCGGATCGACCTCCGGCATACCGGAGTGATGCCGCTCGAAGTGCACACCGCTCGGCGTGATGATGCCGAACAGGTTCTGCAGGGGAGTGAAACTGATGCTCGCCTGCGGCTGCGGCGTCAGCCCCGGGCTTTGCCGCCGCTGCACATTGGCTTCGTGCTTCGACGGCAGGCCGTAGCCGGTGGTGACCACCGGCGCGCCGAGCGAACGCGTCCATGGAGGCACCAGGGACGGGCTGGCGCTTGTTTGTGCTTGCGCGGCACCGCCCGCGGCCAGAGCGCTGGCAGCGGCCACGCTGCTCCGAACGAAAGTGCGGCGCGAAGATCGCGCCAGTTGAAGTTGCCCGGCAGAGAGATGATTCTCGGGCGCCGCGATGACGCGGCGTGGCAGAGTATTCATGCGCGCATGAACCGCTTGAGCGTGCGGCTCGACACCGACTTTTCGTCGAACTGGCTTGCCATCTGCACACATGCCGTGCGGCATAGCATCACGACGTTCGGATCGCCGATCGCGTAAAAAGTCATCGCGCCTTCGCGCCGCCGTTTCAGTACACCCTTGCCATACATCAGATTCAAATGCCGCGACACGTTCGTCTGCGTCGATTCCACCCGCTCGACGATCTCCGAAACGCTGAGCTCGCCTTCGCAGATCGCGTTCAGAATCTTCAGCCGGGTCGGCTCCGACAGCAATCCGAAGTAACCGGAGACCACTTCGAACAGCCGCTCAAGTTCGGGTTCCATGTTCGGCAATAATGCGCATATGCGCAATGACGCATAGGATCATGCGTCCGGAGTGGTGTCAAGCGCTGCGGCGACACGATCCGCAATCAGCGAACCGACGCGTTTGCTCGACTCCTGCGTGACACCGGCAACATGTGGCGTGAGAAGCAGATTCGGACAACGCGCCAGCACCGAGCCCGCAGCCAGCGGCTCGTGCTCGAAAACGTCGAGCGCCGCTCCGGCCAGGTGACCCGAGTGCAACGCTCCGGCCAATGCGGTCTCATCGATGATTCCGCCACGCGAAGTATTGATCAGGATTGCGCCGCGCTTCATTGACGCGAGGCGATCGGCGCCGAACAAGCCGCGCGTGGTTGCGATCAACGGCATATGCAGCGAAACGACGTCCGCCTCGGCGAGCAATTCTTCGAGTCCGGACGGTGTGACACTGTTCTCGCGCCATACCGCGTGATCGGCAGCGAGCAGCGGATCGTGCGCGGCGATGCGCATGCCGAGACCCCGCGCCAGTCTTGCCGTCAGCTGGCCGATGGAACCGAAGCCCACCAGGCCGAGTGTCTTGCCATGGATCTCGCGACCTGCCGAGAGTCGTGTGCGGGGCCAGTCGCCCGCGGCCACCTGGATCGATGCGTCGTACGCGCCCCGCAGCAGCAGCATCGAGGTGCACACGACGTACTCGGCGACCGACAATGCATTGGCGCCGGTGGCGGCGATCACTTCGATCCCGCGCGCAGCACATGCCGACGTGTCGATGTTGTCGAGCCCGACACCGAGCCTGCCGACGACCCGCAGCTTCGGCGCATGCGCCAACAGTGCTGCATCGACCTGTGTTCGATTGCGCACAATCAGCGCATCAGCGGACTGGCTCGCCGCATGTAATTCACGTGGCGCGTCGACCAGCGTGGGCTCGTAACGAACGTCGAACGCCGCGCGCAGCTGATTGACTGCAGCGTCGTTCATGAATTCGCTGATCACGATCATCATGCGAGCAGCGTCTGCCCTGGTCTGACGCGCGAGAACTGCACCGGCTGTGCATCGAGGAGGAACTCGCCATCCAATCGCACCGTCACATAGGCTGATTGCTCGAGCGGACCGCGCTGCGGAAAGTCCTCGCGGAAATGCGCGCCGCGCGATTCGCGACGCTCGGCGGCCGCGCTCTGAATCGACCGGCTGACAAGGATCAGGTTGGACAGATTGAGCCAGTCGTGCCACGTTAGATTGAATGCACGCTCCGCGCTCGACATGCCGACCGCGGCGAGCGCATTGTCAAGCTCCATCAGGCGCCGGCCCGCGCGCGCGAGTCCTGCATCGTCGCGAACGATGCCGACGTCTTCCCACATGCACTCCAGCAGCGCTTCGCGAACCTCTTCGACATCACCGGCCTTTCGGCTAAAGGGCCGCTCTGCTTCGGCCACTGCATGTTCGAGCGCAGCTTCATCCGGTACACGCCAGGCGCCGTCGGTGCGCACCCATTCGGCCATCGCGTCGCCCGCGATGCCGCCAAACACTGTGGAGTTGGCCACGCCGTTGCCGCCCAGCCGATTGGCGCCGTGCACGCCGCCTGTGTCCTCTCCCGCTGCGAACAGTCCGGGAAGCGAAGTGCTGCAATCGCCGCCAAAGAGCATGCCGCCCATCATGTAGTGCGCGGTTGGTACCACTTCGACCTTTCCGCCGGCCAGATCGAAACCGCAATCCGCGCAGCGCTCGACCATGCCTTTAAATGCTGCGCGTACATGCTCGGCGCCCAGATGACTCATCTGCAGGTAAACACCGCCGTTCGGCGTTGTGTTGGCAGCGCGCATTTCGGCAAAGATTGCGCGCGAGACAATATCGCGCGTTGCACGTTCGGCACGCGGATCATGCGGCTGCATAAAGCGCTCGCCCGCCCCGTTCAACAGATAGCCGCCCGCGCCGCGCAAGCCTTCCTCCAGTACGGTGCCGGTCATCCGCGTGTCGCTGCCCGCCAGCAATCCCGTCGGATGAAACTGCACCATTTCCATATCGCGCAACGTAAGCCCCGCCCGCAGTGCCATTGCCAATCCATCGCAGCTCTTGTCGCCCGATGGCGTGTGGTACTTGTACATCGTCGGCCCGCCGCCGGTGGCGAGCAGCACCGCACGCGCCTGCACGAACACGTACTCGCCGGTACGCATGTCGATATGCAGCACGCCCGCAATCGCATCACCGCCCGGTGTCTTGATCAGCGCAATCGCGCGATGCTCTTCGAGCCGTGCAATATCTCGCGCCCACACCTGCTCGGCAAGCCGGTTGATGATTTCAATGCCCGTCAGATCGCCCTTGTGCACGGTGCGATCGAAAGTCTGGCCGGCGAATGCTTTCTGATGAATCGTGCCGTCGGCATTACGATCGAACAGGCATCCCAGCTCGTTTTCCAGCTCGCGTACACGCTCGACCGCAGTCGACACCAGTGTCCACGCGAGATCCTGATCGGATAGCCAGGCGCCGCCTTCGATCGTGTCCATGAAGTGACGCTCGACCGAATCGTCGGCCGCCAGCGCAACGTTGTAGCCGCCCTGGACCATGCGGGTGCAACCGCATTTACCCAACAGCCCCTTGACGGAGATGGTGACCGCGAGCTCGGGTGCCGCCTGCTTTGCATGCAGTGCCGCGAACAACCCCGCACCGCCGGAGCCGAGGATCAGGATGTCGGTCTGCAGTCTGCGCAAA
>JBGSWY010000371.1:0-5136 GCA_041751715.1 Burkholderiaceae bacterium | reverse complement strand
GGTATCAAAACGCGAACGGCTGGCCGACTGCCTGATCGGCACAGGCTTTCCTTTTCGCTCGCTCGAGCACCTGGACGAGTACGTGCGAATGTTCCGCAGCATCACTGAAAAGACCTGCGGCGTGCGCCGCCCCGGCGCTGCAGCACTCGACCTCGCCTACGTCGCCGCCGGCCGGCTCGACGGATTCTGGGAGATGGGGTTGTCGCCTTGGGACATGGCGGCGGCCAGCCTGCTGATTCTCGAGGCGGGAGGGCTGGTTTCCAATTTCGACGGCGAGCCCGGCTTCATGGAAGACGGCCGCATCGTGTGCGCAGCGCCGAAGATCTTTCCGCAACTGTTGAAACTGGTTGGCGACGTGCATACGCGTGGGCGGGTCGCGATCTCGGATGGCAAGCCTCGGCATCCGTCGCCAGAACACGAGCGCGTCGACAATGAGCCGTAGGCAGAGCGGGCCAGCAGTGCGCTTTCGGTACCCGGATCAAGCGGCCGGTTTTGCCGTGAGTTCGATGCCGAGCGCCTTCATCACGGACAGAGTTGTCTTCAACGTCGGATTCCCGTTCTCGCTAAACGAACGGTAGAGCTGCTCGCGCGAGAGACCAGTCTGGCTGGCGATCTCGCTCATACCCTTGGCCTTGGCCACTATTCCAAGCGCATGTGCAATGTAGCCCGCATCGCTCGTGCTGAACGCTTCGGCCATGAATGTCGTGATCGCTTCGTCCGAAGTCAGATCTTCGGCCGGATCGTACGTAATCAGTTTCTTAGCCATGCCATTCGCTCCAACCTTTAGCCAGACGCTTGGCAGTCTTTATGTCCTTCGTCTGGCTGCCTTTGTCGCCGCCGCACAAAAGCACAACGGTCTGCTCACGTTGCCGTGTGAAGTAAATTCTGTAACCGGGGCCATGATGAATTCGCAGTTCGCTGACTCCTTCGCCAACCGGCTCGATATCGCCCAAATGACCATAAGCCAACCGATCCAAACGAGAAGCGATCAACGCGCGGGCGCGATGGTCTTTCAATCGTTCGCGCCACTTGCGGAAGGTTTCGGTCTGTCTGAGTTCGAGCACCGTCGAGTGTAGTTTATAAAATACACCCAGTCAATGGTGAATGACGCGGATATTTTCCGGCACACGCCGATGATGCAGCAATACTGGCGCATCAAGGCCGAGTATCCGCACATCCTGCTGTTCTATCGGATGGGCGACTTTTACGAATTGTTCTACGACGACGCGGAGCGTGGCTCGCGCCTGCTCAATCTGACGCTGACGACGCGCGGCGCGTCGGCCGGCATTCCGATCAAGATGGCCGGCGTGCCGGTCGTCGCGGTCGAACAGTATCTGGGCAGGCTGGTCAAGCTTGGCGAAAGCGTGGCGATTTGCGAGCAGATCGGCGACCCGGCCAGCAGCAAGGGACCGGTCGAGCGCAAGGTCATGCGCGTTGTGACCCCCGGAACACTGACCGACACGTCGCTGCTGAACGACAAATCGAACGCCGCACTATTGGCGCTGGCACCGCCGACGCGGCGCAATGGCTCGATCGGGCTGGCGTGGCTCACGCTGTCGTCGGGCGAAATGCGCGCGACCAGCATTCCGGCGGCGCAGCTGGCATCGGAGCTCGCCCGTATCGATCCTTCGGAGATTCTGATCGCCGAAGGCTGGAGTGATGCGCTGCACCGGCTGGTGGATCCATTGCCGTGCGCCTCGCAAGCGCGGCCCGATTGGCACTTCGACGCTGCGCGCGGCGAGGTCATGCTGAAAGCGCAGTTGCAAGTCGCGACGCTGGATGCGTTCGGCATTGCCGATGCGCCCGAGATCCTTGCCGCCTGCGCCGCGCTGCTCGACTACGCGCGGACCACGCAGGGCAGCCGCCTGCCGCATATCGCGTCGCTGCAGGGCGAATCGATCTCGGACTTCATCACGCTCGATCCAGTCACGCGCCGCAACCTGGAGATCACGGAAACGCTGCGCGGCGAAGACGGCCCGACGCTGTTCCGGCTGCTCGATCAATGCGAAACGACAATGGGAAGTCGGCGGCTGCGCTACTGGCTGCATCATCCGCTGCGCGATCGTGCGGAAGCCGCCCGCCGCCACGCGGCTATTGAAGAGCTGCTTGCGAGCGAGAGCCTGCGACAGCGTCTGACGGCGGAACTGAAGGAAGTACCGGACCTGGAGCGGATCGCCGCGCGCATCGCGCTCGGCTCGGTACGCCCCCGCGAGCTGGCAGCTCTGCGCGACGCGTTGCCGCATGTCGAGCACGCATCTTCACTGTTGCTCAGTGCCGCAGCATCGCTGTCGTCGTATTGCGAGCCGCTCGCTGTTCCCGAGCCTCTGCACACACTGTTGACGCGCGCCGTGCTCCCGGAGCCTGCCTATGCGGTACGCGACGGCGATGTCGTCGCTGCCGGGTTCGACTCCGAGCTCGATGAGTTGCGCGCGCTACGCGATCACACCGGGCAGTTTCTGATTGACCTTGAGGCGCGCGAACGGTCGCGGACGGGCATCGGCAACCTGCGGGTCGAATACAACCGGGTGCACGGTTTTTACATCGAAGTGACGCATGGACAGACGACCAAGGTGCCCGACGACTACCGGCGCCGCCAGACGCTGAAGAACGCCGAGCGCTACATCACGCCGGAGTTGAAGGCGTTCGAGGACAAGGCGCTGTCGGCACGCGAGCGAGCGCTGGTGCGCGAGAAAACTCTGTATCAGACGATCATCGACCAGACAGCGCAGTACGTGCGCCCGTTGCAGCGCTGCGCCGACGCGCTCGCATCGATCGATGCGTTGCTTGCAATGGCCAACCACGCACAGCGAGCGCGCTGGGTGCGGCCACACTTCATCGACACTCCGCAGATCGACATTCGCGGTGCGCGCCACGCAGTGGTCGAGCGCGAATGCGAAGTCTACGTGCCGAACGATTGCGCATTGCGCGCCGGGCGCCGGCTATTGGTGATCACCGGGCCGAACATGGGCGGCAAATCGACCTACATGCGCTCGATCGCGTTGATCACGCTGCTCGCGTACGCCGGCAGCTTCGTTCCGGCAACGTCAGCGACGCTCGGGCCGATCGACAGCATCCAGACACGCATCGGCGCCGCCGACGACCTGGCGCGCGGCCGCTCGACCTTCATGGTCGAGATGACCGAAGCTGCCGCGATCCTGAACGCTGCCACCGAATGCAGCCTGGTGCTGATGGATGAAATCGGACGCGGCACGTCCACGTTCGACGGCATGGCGCTGGCCGCCGCGATCGCACGCGAGCTGGTTGAAAAGAATCGATCGATGACTCTGTTCGCAACCCACTACTTCGAGCTGACGCAGCTGGCGGAGCAACATCCCGATATCGCCAACGTGCACGTCGCGGCAGCTGAAGCCAACGGCAGGGTCGTTTTCTTGCACGAAGTGCGCGACGGTCCGGCCAATCAGAGTTATGGGCTGGCGGTGGCGCAGCTGGCGGGAGTGTCAAGCGCTGTGGTGAAGCGCGCACGATCGTTACTGACTCAACTCGAAGAACGCGCACTTGGCACGCGGCCGCAACTGGATCTGTTCGTCGCGGTCCCTGAGACAGCGTCGATCTCGAGCAGCGTGACAGATGCCGTGCGCGAACGCCTGCAATCTCTTGACCTCGATGCACTGTCACCCCGCGAGGCCCATGCGCTGCTGGAAGAACTCAAGCAACAGGCGGTGCGCGACTAGTGCAACGTCCGCCCGGACCCTTCTGCTACATGCAGAAAATCCGGCACCGAAAGCGAATCGCTTGCCTCTATCTCTTCAGCCGTCGCGGCCCGTACATCGATCACCGCAATCTCGAAGCGCAGTGCCAAACCCGCAAGAGGATGATTCGCATCGAGCACCGCCATGCCCTCGGCGATGTCCGTAATCATGTAGATGCCCTGGGACGCACCGATGCCTGTGCCATCGACTCGCATCCCGACCGCCGCGCCCTCGCCAAGATCTTCCATCTGCACCAGCGTGACCAGCTCGGGGTCGTAATCGCCGAACGCCTCTTCGGGCTCGAGTTGCAGCGCAACGTTCGCACCCGCCTCCATGCCGCGCAACTCCTCTTCGATCCGCTCGAAGATGTCCCCGTGGCCGTGCAGATACGTCAGCGGTTCCTCTGATTTCTCCAGCAGATTGCCCTGCACGTCGTACATCGATACGTCGATGCTGACCAGGGTGTCGTCGTCGATCTTCATTGCAGTTCCGGATTATCGCCTTCCTATAATTGTCCGATGCATCGAACAGCAATCCTGCGCCGGCTGGGCCCCATCAGGGTGCAGCAGTTCATGCGCGAAGCCTGGCAACGCAAGCCTTTGCTGATCCGTCGCGCGCTGCCGGACTTTGCTGTGCCCATCGACCGCGCCCGTCTGTTCGAGCTCGCGCGTGACCCGGCAGCAGAGAGCCGGTTGGTCACTGCCTTCGACGGCCGCTGGTCGTTGCAGCACGGACCTTTCCGTCGGCTGCCATCCATTCGACGCGCTCATTGGACCTTGCTGGTGCAAGGCGTAGATCTGCACGATGACCCGGCCAGGGACCTGCTGTCGCGCTTCCGATTCCTGCCGGATACGCGGCTGGACGATTTGATGGTGAGCTACGCCACCGACGGCGGCGGCGTCGGGCCGCATATCGATTCGTACGACGTGTTCCTGTTGCAGGCCTCCGGCCGCCGGCGATGGCGCATCAGCCGGCAGCGCAAGCTGCCTCTGCAGTCGGATGCGCCCATCAAGGTTCTTAAAGGCTTTCGCGCGTCGCAGGAATGGGTGCTGGATGCGGGCGACATGCTTTATCTGCCACCGGGTGTTGCGCACGAAGGCGTTGCGGTCGGCGAATGCCTGACGTACTCGATCGGGTTTCGTGCGCCGGGTTATCAGCAAATGCTGGAACCGTGGTTTGCGGAGTACGCGGAGCATGCAGTGCTGCCTGACCGCTACGGGGACGCCGGGGCGACAGCGGCGGAACACCCGGCCGCGCTGCCGCGCACGATGACGCGCAAGATCCATGCGGAGCTTGCGCAACACCGGCCGGACATCGCCGCTACCGAGCGCTTCTTGTTGCGCTACCTGACCGAGCCCAAGGCGACCACGATCTTCTCACCGCCGAAAGCCATGCCGCGTTCAGAATTCCGGCGCAGATCTCAATC
>JBGSWY010000370.1:0-1654 GCA_041751715.1 Burkholderiaceae bacterium | reverse complement strand
CTCGGGATAGGCGGCGCCCATCTCGGCCACCACGTCTCTCGCAATCCTGTAGAAGAACGGCTTCGTCTGTCCCAGCTTGTACCCGTGCCGCAGAGCGCGTCGAATGATCCGCCGCAGCACATAGCCGCGGCCTTCGTTGCCCGGAATCACGCCGTCGGCGATCAGGAACGAGCACGCGCGAATGTGATCGGCGATGACCCGCAGTGAATTCAGCAGCGGCGAATTGCTGTCGAGATCGCGAGCGCCGGTTTCCCGAGCCGCTGCCTTGATCAAATTCTGAAACAGATCGATGTCGTAGTTCGAGTGCACGTGCTGCAGAACCGCCGCCAGCCGCTCGAGCCCCATGCCGGTATCGACGCACGGCCGCGGCAACGGCGTCAGCACGCCCGCCGCGTCGCGATCGAACTGCATGAACACCAGATTCCAGATCTCGATATAGCGATCGCCGTCGGCGTCAGGCGACCCCGGCGGCCCGCCCTCAACCTCGGCCCCATGGTCGTAGAAGATTTCGCTGCATGGCCCACACGGCCCGACATCGGCCATCTGCCAGAAGTTGTCCGATACATACTTCGGCTGGCCGGGTTTGTCGCCGATGCGCACACAGCGCTCGGGCGGCACGCCGATCTCGTTGACCCAGATGTCGTACGCCTCATCGTCATCGATATAAACCGTGGCCCACAGCTTGTCCTGTGGCAGCTGATAGACCTCGGTCAGCAACTGCCAGGCGAAGCGGATCGCATCGCGCTTGAAGTAGTCGCCGAAGCTGAAATTGCCCAGCATCTCGAAGAAGGTGTGATGCCGCGCGGTATAGCCGACGTTTTCCAGATCGTTGTGCTTGCCGCCGGCGCGCAATGACTTCTGCGCCGTGGTGGCACGCGTGTACGGCCGCTTCTCGCGGCCGGTGAACACGTCCTTGAACTGCACCATGCCAGAGTTGACGAACAGCAGTGTCGGATCTTCCGACGACGTGAGCAGGCTCGACGCACGCACGATCGTATGGCCCTTCGATTCGAAGTACCGCAGAAAATTTTCGCGGATCTCGGCGCTTTTCATTAGCAGCAGATGGCGCGCAAGGACGCGCCTTCAAGTCAAGGGCGGATGATACTTGCGCCTTGTTGCTTAATGCGTCAGCGGGCGGCGGAGCGAGGCGTGCGATGGCTCCGGCTTGGCACGACGATCACCCGCGCGCAGCAGTCTGGCGGCGTTTCCGAGCACCAGTAGTGCACTGGCTGCCGTACCGGCCACTGCGACCGCCGGCGATGTCACCCCCAGGGCTGCCAATGCGATGAAGCTGATGTTGCAGCCGAGTGCGATACCAAGATTTTGTCGGGCCAGCCGCATCGCTCGTTGCGCCACCGAGAGTGCAAGGTCAACGTCAACCAGCCGCGAAGACAGCAGTATCAGATCGGCCCGCGCCTGCGCCGCCGGCGAGCCGTCAGCCAGTGCCATCGAAACATCGGCGCGCGCGAGTGCGGGCGCGTCGTTGATGCCGTCGCCCAGCATCGCTACCTTGTGACCGGCTCTTTGCTGGCCGACGATCCATTCGCACTTGCTGTGCGGCGTTTGATGCGCCAGCGCACGCTCGATGCCGAGCGTCGCGGCCACGGCATGCACCGGCGCACGCCGGTCGCCCGATAGCAGCACCGGCTCGACG
>JBGSWY010000369.1:0-19908 GCA_041751715.1 Burkholderiaceae bacterium | reverse complement strand
GCCGGCGGCTATCTGAACAGCGGCTGGCGCGCGCACGCGGTCACGGTCAACGTCGCCTAGAGTATGAGGCGCAATGCGGCGCGCTTCGCCGCGCTGCTCGTGCTTGTCACCTCCGGGACTGGCGCTGCCGGCAGTGGCGATGATGCCGGCCGGCAGGTGTTCGTCAAGGACGCGACGCCGCCGTGTGCGATCTGCCATTCGCTCGCCGATGCCGGGGCGAGCGGCAGCATCGGCCCGTCGCTCGACGAGCTCAAACCGGACGTGGCGCGCGTGGTCAAGGCGGTGAAGGCCGGCTTCGGTGCAATGCCCGCCTATCCACAGCTTTCTGAAGAGCAGGTGCAGGCAGTGGCACGCTACGTCGCACGTGCATCGGGCGGGGCGAAGTAGGCGAGGACTCCGGCACATCCTGTTTCCGGACTATGCCCTGGGCGGGCTAAGGCACCGATCTTGCTCTTTATCGCGGCGGCGCCGGCTTAATCGCACGATCGGCCGGAACCGAAAGCCGCAACAATGAGCAATGTGGAGGCGTGACCGACCGTTTCAGACTCACCTAGGGAAGCAATTATGAGAAAGCATCTGGTTGCTATTGCGACGCTATTCATAGTGGTTGCGGCAACTGGGTGCGGTGCAGGAGGCGGTGGAGATTCTGCCGGTCCAACCCCCGCGCCACCGGTCGGGAGCCCGGCTATACAGGTATTGCCGGCTACCTATGATTTCGGCAAGGTCACCCCAGGCAATAGTCCTGCCCCCTTGGAAGTTACGCTCCAGAACAACGGGACCGCAGCGTTGCGTGTCTCGGCGATATCCTTTGGCGTGCCGTCTGACTCCAGTTTTACTTTAGATCTCAGTGCTGGATCTAGCCCCTGCGGCTCAGGATCTCCAACTCTGGCGGCCGCGGATTCCTGCACGTTTCGGGTCGGGTTCCAGCCGGCGGCTACTGGATCTTTTGCTGCGAACGTGCAGATAAGTTCAGACGATCGCAGCTCCCCGCTCATTGGGCTACCAATCGCCGGTGCTTCTGAGTCAGTGGCGACTTTGTCCGTGCGGATCAACCAGCTTGATACCGCATGCCCGAGTAACGAAGCGACTGCCTACGTTTCTGTGACGGATCAGGGCGGCTATCCGCTGCCAGGGCTGCAGCTGTCCAACTTTTCCGTAACTGAAGGAAGTATGGTCTTGCCTATCATGTCTGCGTCAGCCGTCGACGTGGTCTACCAATCCATCGCGATTGCCGCTGTGATGGACTACAGCGGCAGCTTGACCGATCAGCCGGTGGCGATTGCCGACATGAAAAACGGCTTCTCCAGCTTGTTTAGCAGCATAAGAGCGAATGACATAGGAGAAATCGTAAAGTTTGATTCTGAGATTGAAGTCGTGCAACCGTTCACATCCGACCAGGCCGCGCTGCTGGCTGCGATATCCGCTCCGTTTGATAGAGGCAGCGACACAAGACTGTATGACGCAGTGTTTCAGGCTGTGGACGATACGGCGATCAATGTGAACTACCGACGAGCGGTCATCGTTGCGACTGATGGAGAAGACGCGGGTCCAACTCCCGGCGTGCCGTTTTCGAATCGCAGCCTGACGGAAGTCATTAACAACGCAATCAACAAAAAGGTTCCGATATTCACAATAGGCATTGGGGCGTCAATCAACAAAGCGGTCTTGGAGCAGATGGCCACGACGACAGGCGGTCTATTCTACGAGGCCAACACTTCACAAAATTTAGCGAACATATACCAGCAGCTCTCCTCAATACTCTATGAAAAGCAGTACGCGCTGAAATTCAATCAACTGGCAATAGGCACTGGATCCCCTTCCAATCTGACAGTCGGAGCAAATTTTCTTGGCATCACAGGAAATGCGGCAACGACGATTACCTCATGTAACTGAAGGCTGACCCTCGGCTTTCGGAAAACAAGCGCAGGCCAACGCGCGTACGCCGCAGGAGTGTCCGGCGGCGCGAAATGATCTTAGCGCTCGCGCATACTTTCCTGCTTGTATCGCAGTATCGGCGACACCAGGTATTCAATCAGTCGCCGGCTGCCGGTCCTGATCTCAACCGTAGCGGCCATTCCCGGCGACAGATTGATCTGTTGTCCGTTGATATCCATCTGCGTGCGTGAGAGCTTGACGCGGATCGGATAAACCAGCCCCTGAGCTTCGTCCGGCACCGCATCTCCGGAAACGCTTTCGACGACACCCGGAATCGTGCCGTAGCGGGTGAACTGAAATGTTTCGAGCTTGACTTCGACCGGCTGCCCGGCGCGGACGAATCCGATGTCCAGGTTTCGAACGCGAGCTTCGACCTCCAGCGGATCATCCTTCGGCACGACCATCATCAACATTTGCGCCGGGCTGACGACACCACCGACGGTATGAACGGCAAGTTGTTGCACCACGCCGTCGATCGGCGCCACCAGCGTTTGCGCGGACTGTCTCTGCTCGGCTTTAACCAGCTCCTGCTTGAAACCTGATGCGCGCCGTTCACCTTCAGCCATTTGAGACAGCACTTCCCGCATGTACTCCGCCTTCGCCTGGCTCCGCTGGCGTTCGAGTGAAGCAATGGCTTCGACGCTTTCCTGTTCGCGATGTCGCTGGATCTGCAGCTCCTGTTCCTGCTCAACCAATGTCTGCTCCGCCTCCAGCAACTGCAAGCGGGAAAAAAAGCCTTTCTCGTAATACTCGCGGCGAATGCCGACTCGCTCGTTGGTAACGACCAGCAGCTTCTCCAATTTGACAATCGCGGCCTGGCTTGCGCGACGTTCCGCGGCTTTGCGCTTGATCTCGCTATCCAGCGCCGCAATGCGCGCTTCGTGTTCGCGCTTTTGCGATTCAAGCAGTGCCGTATTGGTCGAAACCATCTCGGAGCCGGCGCCCACCGGTGCCTGAAAGTTCTTATCCGTCCGGGCCGCTCTCAGGCGGGCCAACTCACTGCGGGTTGCCATCAGATCAGCCTGTAATCGGTCGCGATCGGCCGTGGTACTGGTCGGATCGAGCTGTATCAGTACTTCGCCGGCTTTCACTTGCTGACCGTCGCGTACATGCAGCTCGCGGATGACGCCGATCTCCAACGGTTGAATCACCTTGGTACGCCCGGACGGAACGATCTTGCCGGGCGCGACAGCGACCACATCGACCTTGCCAAAGACGGCCCACAGAATCGCGAGCACGAACAACGCGATCAACGACCACGCCAGCGCGCGGCCCAGCGGAGACGGCGGTGACTCGGTGACCTCAAGAGCGGCCGGCAAAAACTCGAGCTCCGCACGATTGCGCTGCGGTTGTGGCGGACGCGACTTTTCTAGCTTCAAGGCCTCGCGTGCCACGGCCCAGCTCTTGGAACAAAATGCAAAGAACGGATGATCGGTAAAGAAGCTTTTCATGTCGAATGCGCTGCGTTCTGCTCTCGATACAGACCCGCGTATCGACCGTTACGTTCCATCAGGTCCCTGTGCCCGCCGTCTTCGACAATGCGGCCGCGTTCGAGTGTGACGATGCGGTCCGCAAAGCGCAGTGCGGACAACCGGTGCGCGATGATCAGCACGGTTCGCCCCTTTGACATCTCACGCATGTTGTTCTGGATCACACGCTCGGACTCGGCATCGAGCGCGCTGGTGGCTTCGTCAAAAATCAGAATTGACGGTGAATTGACCAACGCACGGGCGATTGCCAGACGCTGGCGCTGCCCGCCCGATAAATTGGAGCCACGTTCGCCCAGCAACGAGTCGTAGCCGTAGGGCAGCTCGAGCACGAAATCGTGGGCGCCGGCCAGCTTTGCCGCGGCGACGACCTGGTCGAACTCCATTCCGGGATCCGACAACGCGATGTTGTCGCGCACGGTGCCCGTAAACAGCACGTTATCCTGCAGCACGATTCCGATCTGGCGCCGCAGCTGCGCCGGATCGATCAGTGCGATGTCGGTGCCGTCGATCAGCACTCGACCGGATTCCGGCACGTAGGCGCGCTGAATCAGCTTGGCGAACGTGCTCTTGCCGGAGCCCGATGGTCCGACGATGCCGATAATCTGCCCGGCGGGAATCTGCAGGCTCACCTGCTGCAACACTTGCGGCCCATCGTGGCGGTAACGAAAGCCGACGTTGTCGAATTCGATATCGCCTTGCAGCTGATTCAGCGACCCGCGGCCCGCGCCGGCCGACGGCTCCGGGGAAACATTCAGGATGTCACCCAGCCGATGCACCGATAGCCGCACCTGTTGAAAGTCCTGCCACAGATGCGCCAGCCGCAAAATCGGCGCACCGACGCGCGCAGCGAACATGTTGAACGCAACCAGCTCACCCACTGTCAACTGGCCTTCCACCGCAAGCCGCGCGCCGAACCACAAGGTCAGTGCAAGCGTCAGCTTGTTGATCAATCCGGCGCTCTGATTTGCAATGTTCGCGAGGTTGGACGCGCGAAACGCTGCGCGCACATAGCTCGCGAGCTGCTCCTCCCAGCGCTTTTGCATCTGCGGCTCGACCGCCATCGCCTTGAGGGTTTCGACGCCGGTCACCGACTCCACCAAAAACGCCTGATTCTCGGCGCCGAGGCGGAACTTTTCGTTCAGGCGTTCGCGCAGCGCCGGCGTGATACTGACCGACAGAACGATGTAAAACGGAATCGACGCCAGCACGATGAAAGTGAGCAGCGGGCTGTATAGATACATCACCGCGATGAACACGATCGAGAACACGATGTCGATAACGACAGTAAGTGCCGAGCCGGTAAGAAAGTTGCGCACGTTTTCGAGCTCACGCACGCGCGCCACACTGTCTCCGACTCGGCGTGCCTCGAAGTAGGCAAGCGGCAGTGTGACCAGGTGACGGAACAGCTTCGCGCCAAGTTCGACGTCGACGCGGTTGGTCGTGTGTGAAAACAGGTAGGTGCGAAGGCCGCCGAGCAGAACCTCGAAAATGCCGACGGCAATCAGCGCGATCATGATCACGTCGAGGGTCGATAGCGACCGGTGCACCAGCACCTTATCGACGACGACTTGAAAGAACAGCGGCGAAATCAGCGCAAAGAGCTGCAGAAAAAATGACGCGACCAGCACTTCACCGAACAGCTTCCGGTACTTGACAATTGCCGGTATGAACCACGTGAAATCGAATCGGCGATCGTCGCCGGCGATGCGGGCGCGCGTCGCAACCAGCACCAGTCGCCCGTCCCATAGCGCGTTGAACTGATCAAGAGGCATCTCGCGCGGCCGCTGGTCGCGCGGGTCATGTACCAACACTTTGTCAGCGGTTGCCGCGGCGAGCACGACGAAGCGGCCGTCTCGCGTTTCAGCGATCGCCGGCAACGGTGTGCGTGTCAGCCGCTCGGAACGGGTTGTGATCTGCCTCGCCTTAAGACCCAGTGCTCGAGCCGCGCGGACCAAAGTCATGGCGTCGGCATCGCTCTTGCCGGTGGCGAACTGATGTTTCAGCCGCTCAACGTCTGCCGGCTGGCGGAAGAAATGCATCAGCAGCGACAAGCACACGATTCCGCTGTCGTGCGTCTCGTTCAAGCCTTTCGCCGGTGCTGATGGTGACGCGGAGTGATTGGCGTTGTCGGCAGTACCAGGCGGTAACATCAGGACAGCAGATAGTGATGACGCGACGAGCCGAGGACCAGCCGCGCATTCTTAGCGGAAACTTCCATCAGCAATGCCGTACCCATGGTGGCATGGGTGCAAACGCTGATCGCGCGGAATACGGTACTCAATTTGCGCCTCTCCTTGTATGCGCACCATTAACTGGAGGGGGACGATTCAAGTTTTCAATTCGAAACCGGTCATAGCGTCGCCCCGCTTCGGCTGACGCATCAAGAACGGAAGATGGCGTGCATCCGAAGCGTCGACGGTAGTCCCGCGAGAAGTTCGCAAGGTTTGAATAGCCGATCCGCTCCGCAACACCACGTACCGAAAGACACCCCTGTTGCAAGAGGTCGTTCGCACATTGCATCCTGCGCTCGCGAATAAAGGCGCTGACGGGCACGGCGTGATGAACTTTGAAAAGATGCTGCAATGTCCGCGCACTCACGCTTACGTGCCGGGCAACTTCTCGCAGAAGCAGCCGCTTGTCCAGGTTGTTCTCCACATAAGCGACTGCTCGTTTCAGTACCGCCGGCTGAATTTTCTCAAACACGAATTCTTTCGCCGCCGCGAGGTCAAGGCCGGTACCGTAGCGTTGCTTACTCTCAGGATCACTGATCCATTGATTCGCGAGGCGAGCTTTCAGAGTCTGCAAATGAGCGAAAGATCGCATCGCCTCAAGCGCTGCTTCATAATCGCCGAGGGCTTCGTACACTAGCGACAACTCGTACGCGAGGACGCGCCGGTTGTATGCATACTCGGCTGCCGGACACGCCTTGGCTGTTTCCAGGTAGCTGCGCGCTACCTCCCATTGCTTTGCAATGCGAGCTGCGATTCCTGCGGAAGTCAGAGCGGCCACTCGCTCGCGGGGAAAATGCGTCGCATAAGACAGCGCCTCGTCAAAAATGGGGCGCGCTCTATCCCAGCCTTGGGTAAATGAGATGTGCAGACCTTTCTGCCCAAGTGCCCAACTGCGGTCCGAGGCGGGCACACTCGCAAGGAACGACTCGCAGACGGACAGATAACGGCCGGCGCGCGCCGTATAGTCCGAAGCCGCTGCGAGCTTGGGCTTGTCCTCGCCGACCGTACTCGTATTCGGAATATCCAGCGACCAGCACGCGTAGGCGTGCAGCATGCCCACGCATCGCGATGAGCAGGCCACGAGCGTCGGCGCGTCGCCGGACCGCTCCGCTTCGGGCCAGGCATAGTCCTCCATCACCTCGCTGCCGGAGGAAAAGTCTATAAGGTGGTGAAAGCAGATGGCGACGGTCGTATAAAGACGTGCGCGGTCTTTCGCAGTCAGGTCAGGGTACCCAAGCGCTTTGACCGCCGCAGTCAACGCGAGGCTGACTTTGTCGTGCGTGATGAACAGCATTGAGCGAAGTGTGTACGCAGCGCCAAGACGTCTGCGCTGACCACCGCTTTCAAACGCTGCCAGGGCGGCATCAATGTGCACGGCCGCCTTTTGTAGATCGCCAGTGCGCCAGTAAGCCTGGGCGGCGACCAGCGACGCCTCGCCAAGCCGTGTCGGCTGATTGCTTCTTCGCGCCAGATCAATTGCTCGATCTGCAAGCTTGACGGCCTCGGTTGGCTGCTCGCCTATCAGAGCAGCTGCCCGCACAAGCAAGTCGGCATCCGATCGAGGTGTGCTCGATGCCTTCGTGTTAAGTCGATGCGGAGCAGTGTTATCGGCTTGTGGATGCATTACTCGTCAATTCCGAACTAAAAGAAAGTCGAACCCCACAACACTTTACCTAGCTTTGCGAAATTCAAAGAATTTCTGCGCGAAAAGAAAACCAATTGTCTGCGTTGATAGTCGTGCTGCTGTTGCCAGTGTTACAAAGCTTCCACGAATATCTGTTTCGATTTATTGCAGTGCTCATCTTCCGCTATCAGCACCTGCTCGCCTTGCAGCCTGGGCGGTCCCACAAGGGCCGCGCAACCGTTGACTGAACGGTCTGGCTGATTTGTTGCGTGCAGGTTTTGAATGAGTGCTTGCAGCGAAATGTTGCAGCAGCGGGAGCACTGTCGTGCCAGATAACGGCTTTCCGACTTCACCTGGTTCCAAGCCGGACAAGGGTGCCGAAGGGTCCGGCGGCTTCGATTCCTTCGACGGCTTCAAAGCGAGCGGTGAATCGAGCACGAGCGACAGCGGCGTCGTCACTCAATCCGGCGGTTCGACTCCTATATCAGGCGGGCAGGGCGCGCAAAAGGGTGCTGCCGCGGCCAGTCCCGGCAACTGGGATCTTCACGCTGGTCACGAGCAGGGCAAAGAGTTTGAGTCGACGGCGAAGGGGCCGGCCGAATTCTCGATGACGTTTGCTTCGCCGACCGAAATCATTACGGAGGATGAAGACAGCATCTCGTGGGGACCGATGGAGGCGTCGAAGGCGCCCGTCGATCAGCCGCACGAGCAGGTGAAGTTTCCTGCAATGCCCGCCTTCAAGTTGAAGCATGGCTCGCCTAGTGCGCCCGCGACGTTCCAGCTTCAAACGTTTCCAAAGGCGAATCCAATCGACTTTGGTTACCGCCAGGCCGGAATTGTCGATAATTTCGAAGGGTCATGGCCGGGCTACAACGGACGCAGCTTCGGCGCAGGCCTCGTGGGTTTCGCGGCTTTCGGCGGGGGCGATGGCGGCTTGCGGACTTTCGGCGGCAATGGCGATGAGGGTGCTGGATTGCGCACCTTTGGCTCCGACCGAGCGGGCGATCAGGGCGGTGACGACGGCACTATGGGTGCCGCTTTCTCCAACAGCGTTGGTTCGTTCGGCAACCCCAGTGACCATGGTGCGCGCGGCTCGGCGTCTGATGCGCTAGGTGGCAGCTACGTCGGCGATGCTGCCGAACATGGCGGATTCACCGCCGCGAGCGCACCGCTCGGCAGTGAAATGGTCACGCTTGGCGCTGGAGCCACGCGCGCATTTGCTGCGCGCTCGGTCCTTCTAAATGCGGAGCCGGCCTTTGGCGTGCAGCCGAAGCAGACTCGCGACGACGTCATTGTTGATGACATCGAGGTTTCGGAACCCGAAGACATCAGCGTTTCTACGCCGGATGACATCGACGTTTCGATGCCCGACGATATCGAAGTTTCGTCGCCCGATGACCCCGACGTCTCGACGCCCGATCCAGATCTCGAACCGTTTCCTGATCCGTATCAGCCATTCTCCGATCCCGGGCTGAACAAGGACTCGCACCCGCAGGCAGGCAGTGCCCGCCAGATGGCTGCATGGGCCAATTTTGCGACTGCGACCACCGAAGAAGAAGCGATGCGTGCGCTCCTCGCGGTGCCGTTCGCGGAACGACCCGATATGTTTGCGGGCTCGCTTGCCGAGCAATCGCTGCAGGCGCTGAAGATCGATGCACCGGACTTTTCGGCGGTCGAAACCACAACCAAGCAGCTAGGCGGTCTGTACTCGCCGGTGACCAAGGCGTCGGCTCAAACCACGGATCCGAGCGGAGCCAAATTAACAATCTCGCATGCAGGCTCATTCGATGGGTTGGGCGGCGCTTCATGGGGCGAGACGGCCGATCACGTTCAAGTCAGCAGAGCGATCATTGAGGAGCCATCGGAAGATGAGGCTTCACAGATCGAGGTTTCGGAAGATGACGATACCTCGGACGACGACGGCAGCTCCGATGACGACACTTCGGATGATGACGGCAGCTCCGATGACGACACATCCGATGACGACTCCTCGGACGATGACGATCCCTCGGATGACGACGATCCGTCGGATGACGACGATCCCTCGGACGATGACGATCCGTCGAATGACGACGATCCCTCGGATGACGATGATCCCTCGGACGATGACGATCCCTCGGATGACGACGATCCGTCGGATGACGACGATCCGTCGGATGACGATGATCCCTCGGATGACGATGACCCCTCGGACGACGACGATGATGACGACGACGACCCAGAGCCCGAGGGGCCATTTCGCCAGGATCAGTCGTGGTGGCGAGACAAGGAGGGTGATTCCGCGTCTCACTGGAGTTGGACATATCCCGGCGAAACGATTGCGGCCAGCCATACGTATTCAAACGATTGGGGTTCCGGCGGCTGGAGCACCGCACCTCGAGACGACCCGGGCGGCGGCGCTTCCAAGGGTCAGGGCAACAAATGGGGTTGGTCACACGCGTCCGGCTGGGGGCCTGACTACGTAGGGTCAGCCAGTGTCACAGCATCTTCCAGCGGAGAGTTGTGGGACTGGGCCAGTGCCGGCCTGTCGATGAAAGGTGGCGATGGCTCAGCCAGCGCGACCGCTGATCACTACGCAGGCGCAGGCGTGCATCTGGGCGGTGATGGCAACGCGACCGCAAGCGCGTCCAGTTCCGCGGTGCCCGACGAAAACGATGGCGGCTTTGGTTGGTGGGGATGGTGGTGGTGGGGCTGGGGCGCACACGCCAACGCCACCGTTGGCGGCAGTGGCGATGCCACAGCGACCGCCGATTCTTCGACCTACGCAAGCGCCACTGCATCCGGCAGTTCATGGTGGTGGTGGTGGGCCAACAACAACGACGACACCAGCGGCAGCGCGACTGCCATTGCAACCCAGAGCGGATTTGAGAAAGGCAGCGCCAGTGCCAGCGCCTACGGTGGCAACGGCGACTGGACAGTTGATGCGACCGCCACCGGCGAAGGTGGCGCGTCGGCTTGGGCGCGCCGCGGCAACGGCAGCGGAGACGTCAGCGCGCAAGCGACCTCCAGTGCCGAGAAAAGCAATGCCAACGCCACCGCGTCGCGCGGCGACGGCAGCGGCAGCGTCTATGCAAACGCGTCCGGCGGATTGGGCGCTACCGCGTCGGCATCGCGCGGCAACGGCAGTGACAACGCCGATGCGATCGCCGATGCGACGACTGAAGACGGACGCGCCAGTGCCAACGCATCGCGCGGCAACGGTGACGGCGATGTGTCGGCGGTCGCCAACGCTTTCGGTGACAAATCAACTGCCACAGCCACTGGCCGCACCGGTGACGGCTATGGTGACATTACGTTGCTCGCCACTGGCGCAACCGCGTCGACCAACGCCAATGGCGGCGGTGGATGGTGGTGGGGCGGCGGCGATGGCGACGCGTCGGGATCGATCGATCAGAAGGCCAATGGAATCTGGTCGGCAACCAACGGCGCCTCGGTGCGGGGTGATTTCAATATTTTCGCGATCGCCACCGCGACTGGCACCGCGAACGACAGCGATAAATCGATCCGCGCTTCGAATTCAGCCAACGGGGGCAAGGGCGACGGCGACTGGCGCCTCACCGCTCGCATCAATCCCGGCGATGCGCTCCCCGACGCGTGGAACGTTGCCAGCAACACTGCAAACCGCGGCGATGGCGATGGAAGTATTTGGGCGCTGGCGGAAGCGGGCGGCGAGGGGCGATCGAAAGCGTCCAATACGCTGAGTGCCGGAAAGGGCGATATCGATCTGACGGGTTTCGCAACTGCTTTCGGAGACGCCGTAAACACCGCGCGCCGCGGTGACGGTAACGGCGACATCTATCTCGATGCGCAGTCAGGTCAAAGCGACGCCACCAACACGGCGACGATGGGCAAAGGCGACGGCGCGATAGAGATGTTTGCCGATGGAGCCAATGCTGCCACCAACAAAGCAACGCGCGGTGCGGGCGATGGCTTGATCGACGTGTTGGCTGAGGCGTTCGGCGCCAAGAACAACGGCGGAGATCTGAACGGCGGTAGCGCTCTGAACGACGTGGCAGCGTCAGGCGTCGGAACCGGAGAAACATTGCTCGAGGCGAATGCCCGCAACGATGCGAAGAACAAGGCAACGCTGGGCGAGCGCAGCGGCAAAGTCATTGCCGACGCCAGCGCAAACAACACCGACAAAGATGACAACGCCGCCGCCAGGAATGACATTACTCGCGGCAAAGCAGACGGCACTATCGATGTATACGCCGACGCGCCGGTGATCGCGCAGAACAAGGTGACCGCAGGCACAGGCGATTACGATATCTTCGCCAAGACCTTCACCGATCACGACCGCAAGGAGTTCAACCGAGTCAACGGCAGCGGCGGCGGCGGCGAGCAGGCGATCAACAACATCATCAACCGTGGCATCGGCGATGGCGACATCGATGTCGTCGCCGAAGGAAAGTATCGCGCCGACAACAAGATCACCCGCAACACCGGCGACGGCAACATCATTAGCGACGCGCTGACCAACGCCGACGAGGACGCGGTCGCTCGCAACAAGGTGGATCGACAAGCCGGCCACGGCGAGGTTGATCTGTTAGCCGAAGGAAGCAAGCGCGCGGGCAACTGGTTGACCCGCGACGACGGCGACGGCGACATTTGGATGGACGCGCTTGCGTCCGGCAAGGGCGGTCGCGCGATCAACGACCTGGACCGTGGCGCCGGCTTCGGCAATGTCTACATCCGCACGCGCGCGACCGATGTCGTCGTCAACAAGATCAAGACCGACGATGGATTCATCGGCGACATTGCAGTGTTCGGCGGCGGCACTAAAAATAGCGATGAAGTTCGCGTTCACAACGAGATTGATCGCGATGGCGCCGGCGACACTGAGTCATTTGCGGCCGGCACCGGAGCCTTTAACAAAGTCACCGCAACCAATGCGGCAGGCGGCACGGCTTCTGGCGGCGCCTACGGGGCGTATTTCGCAGGTAACGATTTCTTCATTGATGAAAGTGTCAACGTCAACGGTGATGCGGTAGCCGTCGACGGAAACGCGGTCAATCGCGTGCGGCCGGTTGGTCAAGCGGGCGTATTCGCAGGCGCTGGTGCCATGCGCGCAGCTGCGCCGATGGCGGCAGCCGGTCGAGCGGCGGCCACGGCCGCTCCGAGCGGCATTTGGCAATTTTTCGTCAACTACGGCGCATGGTCATATGACAAGGATCAGAAGATTGGCTTTTGGGCAGTTAACGACGTGCAGGCTTGGCATGAACAGGCGCAAACAACGTTGCGAGCCTGGTCACTGACTTACAGCGCGAATTACTTCAAGCCACAAAACCGCGGCGGTGGCGCGTTGTCGGCCTGGGCTATTAGCGGGCTCTTTTCGGAAAACGTCGTCGAACTCGCGTCGAATGCGCAGTATGCAGATGTGTGGCTGATTGCGGGCTCCTTAGTTCGGGGACGAAACAAATTCACGCGCGATAACGGCAGTGGCAACGTCACGACTTGGGCAGTGGGTGGGGTTATCGGCGATAACAATGTCGAGACAGGAGCCGGCATCGGTGACTTCACGCATTACGCGTTTGGTCTCGCACTTGGACTGAATCGGGTTAAACGCGGTGATGGCAACGGCACGACGGACATGGGCGCGGCCGGCTTTGCTGCGGTTAATCTGCTGCAAAGTGAGGCAAGCGGCACAGTTTTCCAACTCGCCGGCTCGTTCGCTGTTTCAGTTAACCATGCATGGCGCTCCAATAGCGGAGACACCTGGGCTTTCGCTCTGAGCGGTTTTCTTGGGCTTAATTGGCTCTCGCTCGGATCTCAGTTCGGTGCTGGAAGAGCGTCACAAGATGCTTATATGGTTGCCATCGGAGGTCTGATCGGTGGCTTCAACGTCCTGACTTCTTTCGATGGCGACGGAACATATTGGGCTATCGCGGCCGGCAAAATCGTGGGTATCAATTGGATCGCCGCCGGTGCCGGCGACCACGTGGTTAGGTCCATTGCGGGCGCCAACTTTCTCGCGCTTAACTACAACTCGGTAGGCGATGGGCAGAATTCGATTTTCGATTTCGCAGTTGCATCTAGCGTCGCGATTAATTTAATCAACTCTGGTAACACACCCGACGGTAAGACATCGACGATCGTCGCGGTTGCGGCGGCGGCGCTGCCATTCGCTACGAATTTAATCGCCTTTAACGGAATATTTGCCCGCGACGGTGACCATTACGTTGCAAGCATTGCCTTCAACGGTAAAACCGGTTACGGCGCAGGCAATGGCACCTGGATCGGCAATGGTGACAACTGGATCCTTGATGTTGCGGTCAGTCCATTCGTTGCCGTAAATTTATTGAGGACCGGCGATGGAAACAATTTGCTGGCCGCCGGAGCAATCGGCTGGGGACAGGGCAGCTTCGGCGTAAACGTCATAGCAACCGGAAAGAGCGGCAATGCACATCACACCTCCGGGTTTTTAGGCACATTCGGCGGTCTGTTCTTGGTAGGACCGGGCGTCTTTGACAGTGACGAGTACAGCTCGGTGCTGGGTGTGGCAGTAGGCCGCAAGGCGGCAGTTAATGTTTATCAGTCGGAAGGCGGTTCACAGAACATCGTGATGGCGGCGGTATCAGACAAGATCGCCGGCAATCTCATTCTCAGCGGTGCGGGCGAGCAGAACATTTTTGCCGTGGCGGTCACGAGAAGCGACGGCCCCTTTGCTCTGAATTTCGTCGTCGCCGGGGAAAATTGGTACATACCGAGCGCGACGGATGGCAAGAATATCTTTGCCATTGCGCACAATCACTCGAACAATGCATCGGCCAACGTCATCGTTTCCGGCGGCGGCGACGATGTCATCTTTGCCTCTGCTACGAACATCGAGAGCATCGGGGCAATCAAGTCGCTATGGTCCAAAATCCCCAATTACCCCGACGTGCGCACCGGCAACATCGTATTTGCAGGCGGCGGCGACAATCGCACGATCGCGCTTGGCCAAGTCAACCTCCTCCTGGGTGGCCAAGGATACGATCTACAAGTTGGCGTCGGTTACACCAACGTGATGCTCGGCGGCAGAGTCAACGCGGAATTGGGCGCACCGCCACCCGACGGCACCGGCAACGGCGGGCCTGAATTCCGCGACGTAAACAGCTTTCATCTGCTCGACCACGTTTACGCACAGGGCGACCACGGCGAAAACAAGATGTTCGCCGTCGGTGCCAGCAACCTGATGTTGGGTGCGAACGGCGAGGATCTGATGGTCGGCGTTGCCAGCCAGTCCAACATCATGGGCGGCATGGGCGGCGGTAACTTGATGATCGGCGTTCGCCTGAACGATCACCGTCAAGGTCCGGACTCCGACTGGACGAGACTGTTTGCCGTGGATGGTCCCGGCGCGAAGTGGTACGACAACATCGGCAAGAAACTGCTTGGTCTGGGGCTCGTGGGATTCGTTGCAGCGTCCTGGCTCAACAGTTCTTTTTCAGATCAAGGTGGTAACGGGCTCACAATACCGCCGGACGATCCAGATCTGCCGCAGTTGCCCACTCTGCAGGATCAGCAGCGGCGTGATGCAGTACGAAGCTTGGGTCTGGCTGCAGAAGAAGCACGCGTCGGGCAGTTTCCGCTTGAGACGCTGCGTGGAGCCGGCGCACCGCTGCCGGGAAATCCAAACATACCGATGCTCACCCCGCAGCAATCAGCGGCATTGGCGCGCAACAACGACAACCTCCCCGTTAATGAAATCGCCCCTGGGCAGAACATCAATTCCGAGAACTGGCACCGGACCGGCAATATCCTGGTTGGCCAGGAGCAGGTCGACCCCGGCACGCCTCCCGGAGGCCTGGATCCCGGCTGGCCGGCACTTGCATCGCTGGGTATTGGAGAGCTAGCAATCTTGTTGTTGGCTACCACGCAAGTAAAGCTCAAAGGCTCGCCTCTCGAAAGACTGTTCTCGCTGATCCCGCCATTTACCCTCGACGGCAACATGATGGTGTCGCAGGATGACGGCTACGACGACTTTCCTCTGGTTAATCCAGGCACAGATACCGTCAGCGGTATTCAGTACAGAGCAAAGCCGGGCCAGGGCAACGACGTCATGGTTGGCATCAACCGCTACTTCCGCACTGCAGAAGAGAGGCTGAGGCAGATCACACAAGAGGACGACCCTCTGGTCAATCTTTTCTACGGCAAGCATCGCAACGTGATGAATGCCGCGCTCGGCAACAACGTGATGATCGGCTACGGCGAAGCCAACTTCATGTCTGCCGGGCTTGTCAATGGTGTGCGCGCGGGTCTGGAGAAGAGTTACAAACGGTGGGACGGAGGGTGGAAAACCGGCAAGTGGAACCCTCTGAACTTCGGCATCGGGTACGAGCTGTGGCGGACCTGGTCGATGATCGGCCTAGGCGACAATCAGGTCGTTGCAATAGGGCGCGACGAAAACCGGTTGTCCTTAGGCGACGGCAACAATCTGGTTCTGATGGCCGCGATCGGCTCGTCTAAAAAGGATGGGTCAGACGCTCACCTTAGAGGCTTCAATCGTTCGTTGCTGGGTCACGGCAACAACGTTTTTGCGGGCTACGGTTATCGGGGCACTTACGAGTTCGGCAACGGCGATAACTTCGTTATCGGCACCTCGAACGTATCGAATCAAGTCGTTTTGGGGCACGGCCAGAATCGCGTCTTCGGAGCGGCCAATCCTCATCCGCATTTCGAGGCTGCTACTGGCCGCTTTGCGTTGGCGGATGTCGGCCGGCTGCGGCAAATGTGGCAGACGATCGGAACCCGCACCGTGGATTCGCTGAAGTCGCTGTTCGACTTGCGAAAATGGGCTAACGATGAAGGGGTTCTTCTCGGCTCGAACAAAATAGCTTTCGGCAACGGCTCGTTGCAAAACAATCAAGGCATTGTCACGCCGCTGACCACACCCAACAACGTCATCATCGGCGTCGGTCGCTTTAATTTCATTTCCGGCCTGAACAACGTTTCCGACTACTGGCGGATCTCGGAGGCGACGGTGTTTCCGGCGCCGATTCTGAAGCAGGACGGGACTATCGAGTTGTCGTGGCCGTTCCTGCCGTTCTTTTCCGGACTCGTTCCCGACGGCAACACGGGCAACGACATCGTGATCGGCCTCGGCTCCGTGCTCAACATGAACTATCTGGGCAACGGCGATAACGAAGCGCTGATGATCGGTGCCGGAATCAATATCGGTATCGGCGGCACGGGGAACGACCACATGGTCGGCGTGGGACTGCTCAATATTCAGTTCACCGGTGTCGGCGAAAATCGGGTAATGGGGTTAGGGGGTGTGAATCTGATATTAGCGGGTAGCGGGCCCGACGATTGGCAGTTGCTCAAGGGTAGTGGAATGCAGGATTTCCTGACCCGTCCTGTTGAGGCGCTGAAAAAATACTGGAATGACGGAAGCGGTCTGAACACGGAAGCAGCGGGCGAGTTGCTGCAAACCAGTCGAAGGAAAAACGGCGAGCCGATCGATCCGATTGCCAATGACCAGTCGGTCAACCGCGTGGATGCGTTTGGTTTTCTCAACTTAGTCGTCGCTAACGGCGTCCAGAATTTCATTAATGTCTACGGACTGGTTAACTATGTCGAAGTAGGCGACGGCGACAGTTGGATCAACAATTACGGGGTTCTTCCTCTCACCGATCGATTTGGCGGAGATTTCCTTAATCTTGAGAAGCTTGGCCAGTCGATCTTGAACCTCGGCGGTCTGATTCACCTAGGCAATGGTGACAATACGGTTGTCGACCGCATGGGTGCGGATATTCATGACGGCAGCGGCGACTCCGTCATATCTTGGGAAAGACCGGAGCGATTCACTGCTCCTCGGGAGTTTAAGGCCGGCGAGATTCCCGAACCGTCCGTGATCAACCTTGGCGATGGCGATGACACTGCAGTCGTCGTATTGCCGACCAAGGACATTCAAGGGGGCATCCACATCTACGGTGATCTGACCAAGAACACCGAAGGCGGAGAGGACGTGATCCTCGCCACCGGCAGCAAAGACGCGCGCATTTTCGGTTACGACAAGTCGGACACGATTGTCGTCGTCGGCGGATCGCGCGAAGTGGAGAATCGTTCGTTCAAGGATACAAAGATCGATCCATTCGACATTCCCGGGTTACCCGCGAAGTGGGATGTCAAGATCGAAGGCGGTGATGAGTTCTCGAAGGACGGCGCCGACTTCAAGAACGAAGAGGGAGACACGATCATCGTCGGCGGCGGCAAGCTGGGCGACAGCACAATCGATAAGGCGATCGGCACTGCTTTTAATGACGCTTGGATGAAGGCGACCGCCGAGCGAGCGATGGATCGGCTGCGCACCAACCGCCCACTCAGCGCCGACGCTTGGTCGATCATTCAAAAGGCATGGGCCAATGGGACCGAAGGCTTTTTGGATCACCTTTCGGAAGGCTTGGGCTCCTTGGGCGACACGTTCAAGGAACGGATCAAGTGGACAACTGATACCGGCAACGATCTCAGCAAAGACACGCTGAGCAATATCGACGCTGCCACCAAGGACGGCCAGACGACCACGGCTGCGCAGTTGGCGGAGCTCGACAAGCAGTCGGGCAATGCGCCGGTTCAAGATGCGTTAGCGCAGGGTCAGCCAGTGCTGACCGCTGCCGATGGATCGCTGGCGGGGCTGAATGCGCAAATCAACCCGGGTATCAACGCTACCCGCGTCGTCGACGAGCCCGGCGTCAAAGGCACGGTGCCCGGAAATTCGTGGACCAACGACGTAAACGCATACGGCGCCAACACCACTGCCGCAGTAAAGGGGGCAACTGCCGGATTGACGGGGCAGCTGGCGGGCCTTGTTAATTCGGGCGAGGCCGAGCGCATTGCTGCGCCGGGCGCCTCGGAGGCATCCGACGCAGTAGCCGCCTTCGCGGCCATGGGCGACCAAGGCGACAACGCGACGGATTTCTCATTCGATAAATCCGTTGAGGACATCAGTGCGCTGCAGACGGTGGCGATGGATAACACGTTGCCGCTAGCGCAGAGCGTTATGGACGAGGTTACAGGTTTCATCGCGGAACTATTCGGAACCAGCGTCGCAGCCGCATCGCTATCCGCCTCTACCTCCGCCTCCGCAGACGGCAGCCCGTATCTCGATGATCCGTGGGACGAGTATCTGCGTGTCGCCAATTCCTTGAAGGCGATCTGGAACGACCCGAACACCGATGTCAGCGGCATCTACATCGACGGCGGCAAGGGCGACGACAAGATTTACTTTGCCGGCCATCACAGTTGGATCGGCGGTGGCGAAGGTGACGACGAATTCCACATCAGCGCGCGCGATATGGCGTTCACCAAGCATTACACCAATACGAATGACTACCCGGGTGGCTTCGAGATGCTGCCCGACGGGTTCTACGAGAAAGAGAAGAAAACAGAGACTTCCGCTGGCAGTATCTTCGGCGGCACCGGCAACGACAAGTTTTATGTCGACCTGGAACGCGGTGCGCTGGCAGCCGGAAATGGCGACGACGAGATCATCAACAGCACGTTCAAGGACAGTCACTTCACGTCGATCACCACCTGGCGCGATGAGGCGGACAGAGACGAGGATCAATTCTCGCGCACAACCTTCGTTCGTTCCGAAAAAGGCGTGCAGGCGATCAGCACCGGCTACGGTGATGACTTTGCGAAGAACGTGACGATCGATAGCACCGCGTTCTCGATGGGGCCAGGGAGCGACAAGCTCTGGGCCAAGGAGATTTCCAACTCGAACTTCGGCGGCGTCGAGCGCGAGTACTTCGGCGACTACATCATCAAGAGCGTCAAGAATCAGATCGTCGGCATCAGCATGGGCGGCGGCATGCGCCCGGCGCACGACAAGGATTGGAACGAAATCAGAAATGCCGACGGCACCGGGCCGGCGACGGTCGTTAATACCGTCATCGACGGTGGATTTGACAAGGATGACTTCTGGATCAATGTCACGGGCAGTGCGTTTGGAGGCGCAGAAGTAAACCGCGTCATCGAGTACAACAAGGAGAAAAGCTGGGTCTTACGTGAAACCGGAGGGTGGGCGGGCATCAGCACCGGGGAGGGTGATGACATTGTCAAGGGTGAGTTCCGCAGCAGCGTGACTTCCCTAGGCGCCGGCAACGACAAGTTCATCGGCAACTACTACGACAGCGCTTTTGTTGTTGAGAACGTCGAGTACGGCGAAGGAGAGTTGCTGACGTGGGCGGGGAAGACGTACGTCGGACTGACTCTCGGAAGCACCGCGCTCGACGATGACACCTCGATTGACACGATTGAAGGTTTCGATGGCGGGGCTGCAATTATCAAGAACACCGCGGTCAGCTTCGGCCGTGGAAACGATGTACTCATCGCTGACGTAACCGGCGCTGCATTCGGCGGTGCGAATGACGTCGCAGCTGCGTTCAATCCGCTGTTAATGGTCGTCGCACTGCAACTGCCGCCGGGACCTCCGCCTGGGCTTATCCATCTGAAGTACAACGTCAAGCTCAGCGTTCTCGAAGAGGAGTACACGTACTTCGGTATCGCGATGGGCAAGGGCAACGATACCTTCAAGGGGACGCTGAAAGACAGCATCTGGTCCGGTGGCTTGGGTGACGACACGTTCGAAGGCGACGCCAGCCAGGACCCCGCCAAAGCGTTTGACCTTGTCGAGCGCGTGTAT
>JBGSWY010000368.1:0-6373 GCA_041751715.1 Burkholderiaceae bacterium | reverse complement strand
AAGGGACGCACGCCTCGACTCGTGGACTCCCCGGAGACAGCAGCGGAGACGCACGCACTGTTGCGGGCGCGCAGCGGCTTCAATATCAACCAGATGACCGCGGAATATCGGGCCCTGCGTGCCAGCGTGCTTGTCCGTTGGGCCGATGCCTGTAAGCCAGCCGACACGGATCTGCACGACATGGTCCGCTTCAACGAAGGCATCGACCAGGCAATCGCCGAGTCCGTTGCTTTCTTCACCGCGCAGATGGAGCAAGGCCGCAATTCTATTTTTGGGGATGTTGGGTCACGACATGCGTAACCCGCTGAGTGCGATTCAGCTTTCAGCGGGCTACATCGCCAAGTTGAGTGCGGGAGAAGATATCTCGGCTGCAGCTGCTCGGATCACAAGGAGCGGTAGTCGCATGCAGGCGCTGCTCGACGACTTGGTTGACTTCAATCGCGTGCGATTCGGTTTGGGGATCGATGTTTCTCCTATTGACACGGATCTAGAGACCCTCTTCGCCGAGGAACTGCAACAGCTGCGGGCGGCCAACCCGGGGCGCGAAATTGATCTGCAAGTTGAAGGCGATGCGCGGGGTACATACGACGTAAACCGTCTGCACCAATTGTTCGGCAACCTTGTTTCGAATGCCCTCAAATATGGAGATGCTGAGGCGCCTGTGCGGATAGCGTTGGCCGGGCAGCCGACCGAAGTAATTCTTGCAGTCAAGAACCAGGGACTCGTTATTGAGCCAACGTATTTGAATCGAATTTTCGATCCGCTCCAACGTGGCCCTGCACAACAGGCGGACGGCGGTCGAGACGGCAATCTTGGCCTTGGGCTTTACATATCACGCGAGATCGCAAAAGCTCACGGTGGCACTATTGCTGCGAAGTCCGACGCCACCGGAACTGTGTTCACGGTGCGTTTACCGCGGAAACACGCCGCGCCCTGATTCGGGCTTTGGGATCCAGCTTGGGGAGTGTCCGGCTCTACTGCGGCTTGATCGCCACCAACTCGACCTCGAACTGCAACGTCGCGTTCGGCGGGATGACGCCGCCGCCAGCGCCTGTCTCGCCATAGGCGAGCGATGGCGGGCACGTGAGCTTCGCTTTGCCTCCGACCTTCATCCGCTGCACACCTTCGGTCCAGCACTTGATCACGCGGTTTAGCGGAAACTCGGTCGGCTGGCCGCGCTTGTACGAGCTATCGAACTCCTTGCCGTCTGGAAATGTTCCTTTGTAGTGCACGCGCACGACGTCGGTTGCTTTCGGGCTGGCGCCCGAGCCCTCGGTCAACACTCGGAACACCATGCCTGAATCGGTCTTGACTGCGCCTTTTTCAGCGGCAGCTTTGGTGACGACGTCGCTCTGTGCCGACGCTGTCGACAATGTCGCTCCCAGCACGACCGCGATGATCCTGGTCTTCATTGCACTCTTCCCGGCAGATTGAAAGGCGCGATGCTAGCCTGTCGCACACCATCTTCCAATCGATGCAAGACCTGTTTGCCACCGAGCTTACCGGCGCGCCCCTTGCCGAGCGCATGCGGCCGCGCACGATCGACGATGTAGTCGGCCAGTCGCACCTGCTCGCGCCGGGCAAGCCGCTGCGCGTTGCGTTCGAATCCGGCCGACCGCACTCGATGATTCTGTGGGGCCCGCCGGGAGTCGGCAAGACGACTCTGGCGCGACTGATGGCCGATGCGTTCGGATTGAACTTCATCGCGATCTCAGCGGTGCTAGGCGGGGTCAAGGACATTCGAGACGCGGTCGAGCGCGCACAGGTCACGCGCGCGCAGTCCGGCAAAGCGACAGTCGTGTTCGTCGACGAGGTGCACCGTTTCAACAAAGGTCAGCAGGACGCATTCCTGCCGCACGTCGAGTCCGGATTGTTCGTGTTCGTCGGGGCCACCACTGAAAACCCGTCGTTCGAAGTGATCGGTGCGCTGCTGTCGCGCGCCGCCGTGTATGTGCTGCAGCCGTTGTCGGGCGCCGAACTCGAAACATTGCTTAATCGCGCGCTAAGCAACGAGATGAACGGCCTGTCGATCGATGCTGTTGCGCGCGGCATGCTGTTCGACCTTGCGGACGGCGATGCAAGACGTTTGCTGAATGCGCTGGAAGTGGTTGCCAATGCGGCGAGCGAGCGAAAGCTGGCGTCGATCGATGCCCCAGTCCTGCGCGATTCGTTGCCCGCAACGATGCGTCGCTTCGACAAGGGCGGCGAAAATTTCTATGACCAGATTTCAGCACTGCACAAGTCGGTACGCGGCTCCGATCCCGATGCGTCGCTCTATTGGATGGTGCGCATGTTCGACGGCGGCGTCGATCCGCGCTATGTCGCGCGGCGCGCAATACGCATGGCAACCGAAGATATCGGCCTGGCCGATCCGCGTGCGCTTGAAGTAACTCTCGCCGCCGCCGACACGTACGAGCGCCTCGGTTCGCCTGAAGGTGAACTGGCGCTGGCGCAGGCGATCGTGTATCTCGCGTGTGCACCGAAATCGAATGCGGTATATCGCGCTTACGGCGCAGTGCGCGCATTCGTCGAACAGGACGGCTCGCGGCCGGTGCCGATGCATCTGCGCAACGCGCCGACGCGGCTGATGAAAGACCTCGGCTACGGGGCAGGCTATCGCTATGCACACAACGAAGCCGATGCGGTCGCTGCCGGCGAGACCTATCTACCCGAAGGGGTCACGGCGCAGCAGTGGTATCAGCCGACCGATCGGGGCGCCGAAGGGCGCATTGCCGAGCGGCTCGATGAATTGCGGCGGGCGAATGCGGCGGCGAAGGCGAAGCAAAAAGCAAAGTAGCATTCGCGAATGCTCGATATCGCGTTACTGCGCAGGGACATCACCGACGTTGCCGAGCGGCTGAAGACGCGCGGTTACAAGCTGGATGTAGAAGGTTTCAACGCACTCGAAGCCGAGCGCAAGTCGGTGCAAACAAAGACCGAAGAGTTGCAGGCGCGGCGCAATGCGTTGTCGAAGCAAGTAGGAATGTTGAAAGCCAAGGGCGAGGATGCGGCGAGCACTCTGGCGGAGGTCGCGTCGATTCCGGATCAGGTGAAAACGCTGGAGACGCAACTCGGACACGTTCAGGATCGCCTGCGGCAGTTGATGCTCAGCGTGCCGAACCTGCCGCACGAGTCGGTGCCGGTCGGAGCGTCGGAAGATCAGAATGTCGAGGTGCGGCGCTGGGGCACGCCCCGCACATTTGATTTTCCGGTCAAGGATCACGTCGATGTCGGGACACCGCTCGGACTCGACTTCGACACCGCTGCCAAATTGTCGGGCTCGCGGTTTACTTTGATGCGCGGGCCGCTCGCGCGGCTGCATCGCGCGCTTGCGCAGTTCATGCTCGATGTGCAAACGCGCGAGCACGGGTACACCGAGGTCTACACACCGTTGATCGTTAACGCTGACAGTCTGATCGGCACGACACAGCTGCCCAAATTTCGCGACCAGATGTTCTGGGTCACCAAGGGCGGCAGCGAAGAGAATGAGGAATTGTTCTTGATTTCGACGTCAGAGATCCCCCTTGCGAACACCGTCCGCGACGAGATTCTGCGAGAGACAGACCTTCCTCTGAAGCTCACTGCGCACACGCCATGCTTTCGCTCGGAGGCGGGCAGTTACGGCAAGGACACGCGCGGCATGATTCGCAATCACCAGTTCGACAAGGTCGAGATGGTGCAGGTCGCGCATCCGGAAAAGTCATATGAGGCGCACGAAGAAATGGTGCGTCATGCCGAAGCGGTGCTGCAGAAGCTGGAGTTGCCGTATCGCGTGATGCTGATGTGCACCGGCGACACCGGCTTCGGCTCGACCAAACAGTACGACCTCGAAGTATGGCTGCCCGGCCAGAACGCCTACCGGGAAATTTCATCGTGTTCGAACTGCGAAGCATTTCAGGCGCGGCGCATGCAGGCGCGCTTCAAGAACGCGCAGGGCAAAACCGAATTCGTGCACACGTTAAACGGCTCCGGACTCGCGGTCGGACGCACGCTGGTGGCGGTGCTGGAGAGCTATCAGCAGGCCGATGGCAGCGTTACGGTTCCGGTCGCTCTGCGACCGTACATGCACGGCGCAGAAGCGCTGAAGCCGGCCTGACACCGTTGCGCCGATATAATTCGCGGCTCGATTACGTCGACCGGAGAGGTGGCAGAGTGGTCGAATGCGCCGGACTCGAAATCCGGTGTACGGTTTTACCGTACCGTGGGTTCGAATCCCACCCTCTCCGCCAATGCACGGGCCTTCGGCCCGTTTGCATTGGCGGACATGGATGCGTGAAAAACCACCCGGGTTCGAGGAGCGATATGCCGGGGGCATATCGCGAACGACGACGCGCCAAGCGCGTCGGTCCGCGCAGAGCGCGGATGAGCAGGTCGCCGTAAGGCGATATGCGAACAATCCCACCCTCTTTGGATCGAGTTGCCATTGCCAGTCGCAAGTCAGTGGCGCAAACTTCTTCTCTCTGTTCCCACCGACCAACCGCCAAAGGACGAAATGATGAGCGTCGCACGCATCAGCGAAATCAGCAGCATCAGCAAGAAAAGTTTTGAAGACGCCATCGTTCAGGGCGTCGCTCGTGCGAACAAGACCTTAAAGAACGTCAAGGGCGCGTGGGTCAAGGATCAGGAAGTGGTGATCGATAAAGGCAAGGTGACCGGGTTCAAGGTGATACTGAAAGTGACGTTTGTCCTGACCAACTAGCGGGCGAAGGTCGCCCAGAACTGCCTGTTGCGAACAGCGAACGGTTGCGTTCTTGTCGGCACCGCGTCATGGACCGACCCAACGCTGATCAACAGCCGCAAGTTCTATCCCAGGGGATGCAACTCGGCTGAAAAGCGCCTTCGCCACTACGCCACTCAGTTTCCGCTGGTCGAGGTCAACAGCAGCTACTACGCGCTGCCTTCAATCGCGAATTCGCAAGCGTGGGTAGAACGTACGCCGCCGGATTTCACGTTCAACGTAAAGGCATTCCGCCTGTTTACCGGGCATCAGACGGACCAACAGGTGTTGCCGCCGCCGGTACGTGACCGACTTCCTGCGGCGATCGCGGCGAAGAAAAGTATTCGCTACGGCGACGTGCCGCACGAATTGATCGACCTGCTGTGGCAGTTCTTCATTGAAGCGCTCGACCCGCTGTGCCAGGCCGGCAAGCTCGGTCTGGTGCATCTTCAGTTCGCGCCATGGCTGACGTACTCGCATGCTTCGCGCGAGCAGGTGCGGGAGTGCCGGCAGCGGCTCGCGGATTTCGACGTCTCGGTCGAGTTTCGGCATCAAACCTGGTTCAGCGACGCGCATCGAGAGCACACGCTGAGCTTTGAGCGGGAGCTCGATCTGGTGCATACCGTCGTCGATGCGCCGCAAGGGTTTTCGAACAGTGTCGCCGCGCATTGGGACGTCACTCATCCGGGGCTGGCGCTGGTCCGCCTGCACGGAAGAAACGCAGCCACCTGGAATTCACGGAGCGACCGGGCGTCGGACCGCTTCAACTACGACTACTCGGATGGTGAGCTGGAAGAACTCGCAACGTCGATCAAGATACTGGCGAAGCGGGCCGTGACCGTTCTCGTCATTTTCAACAACAACTACGAAGACCAGGGCCAGCGCAACGCCGCGACGCTGATGCGCTGGTTGCAACAGGTTTGACCCGGCCGCGGTGGTGCATCGCAGCACCAAAAAGGCCAGTCCTGTCAGCTTCCTGTAAGCGCCGCTGCCTACCTTCGCGCGATTACCACGCCGGCTAGGGGCGAAGCGGTTCATGGGCAACATCGAATCGGTCCTGCAAGAGCACCGAGTATTTCCGCCGAGTGCGGAATTTGTGCGGCAGGCCAACGTTTCGGGCATGGACGCCTACCGGGCGTTGTGCGCAGAGGCGCAACAGGATTTCACCGGCTTCTGGGCCCGTCTGGCGCGTGAGAATCTCGAGTGGAGCAAGCCCTTTACGCGCGTGCTCGACGAATCGAACGCGCCGTTTTACCAGTGGTTCGACGACGGCGAGCTGAACGCGTCGTACAACTGCCTTGATCGCAACCTCGCCAACGGCAACGCCGACAAGGTCGCGATTGTCTTCGAGGCAGACGACGGCAAAGTAACGAAGACGACCTATCGCGAGCTGCACGCAAGAGTCTGCCAGCTTGCCAACGGCATCCAGGGGCTCGGCCATGCGAAGGGCGAGCGCGCGATCATTTACATGCCGATGTCGGTCGAAGCAGTGGTCGCAATGCAAGCCTGCGCGCGGCTCGGCATCACGCACTCTGTCGTGTTCGGCGGCTTTTCGGCAAAGAGCGTGCAGGAGCGCGTAATCGACGCCGGCGCGACGCTGATCATCGCCGCCGATGAGCAGATGCGCGGCGGCAAGGCGATCGCACTGAAAGCGGC
>JBGSWY010000367.1:0-1523 GCA_041751715.1 Burkholderiaceae bacterium | reverse complement strand
TGCGGGCCGCTCCGGCCGGTCCGGTCATCGTGGTCGAGATCGAGGGCGTCATCGGTCCGGCCACCGCGGATTTCGCGCATCGTAGTTTCGCCAAGGCGCGGGAGCGCGGGGCCCGCTTGATAGTGCTGAAAATGGATACGCCGGGCGGGCTCGATCAGTCGATGCGCCGCATCATCCAGGACATCCTGGCCTCGCCGATTCCGATCGCGACCTTCGTCGCTCCTGAAGGCGCGCGCGCCGCCAGCGCCGGCACCTTCATTCTGTATGCAAGCCATATAGCGGCGATGGCTCCAGCGACCAACCTGGGGGCGGCCACTCCTGTATCGATCGGCGCGCCGGGGGGTGGGGAGCCGCAGCGCCCGCCTGAGCCGGACGGCAAGAGCGAAGGTAAAGCCGACGACAAGAGCAAGGCCGAACGCCGCGCTGCGCGCAGTTCGCCCGACGCGCTGCGAGAGAAAGCGGTCAACGACGCTGCAGCGTATATCCGCAGCCTGGCCGAACTGCGCGGCCGCAACGCTGAGTTCGCCGAGCAAGCGGTGCGCGAAGCAAGCAGCCTGTCAGCCGGCGAAGCGTTGAAAGGCGGCGTGATCGAGGTGATTGCCACCGATGTACCCGGTCTGATCAAGCAGATCGACGGCCGCGCAGTCACGGTGCAGGGCGGCAAGGTGACGCTCGCGCTTGCCGATGCAGCGATCGAGACGATCGAGCCTGACATGCGAACCCGGGTACTCAGTGTGCTGACTAACCCGATGCTGGCGATGGTGCTGATGATGATTGGCGTCTACGGCCTTTTCGTCGAGTTCACCAGTCCCGGCTTCGGTGTGCCGGGCGTCGCCGGCGCGATTGCGCTGCTGCTGGCGCTGTACTCGTTCCAGATGTTGCCGGTCAACTGGGCCGGCGTCGCGCTGATCGGGCTGGGTGCGGCGCTGATGATCGCCGAAATCTTCCTGCCGAGCTTCGGCGCGCTCGGGGTCGGCGGCATTATCGCGGTCGTTGCCGGGGGCATGTTGCTGATCGATGCGGAGGATCCGGCCTTCCGCGTGAGCTGGCCCGAGGTAACGGTGCTGGCGCTGGTGAGCGCGGCGGCGATCACCGCGTTCGGCGCGTTCGCGCTCAAGTCTCGCCACCGTCCTGTCGTCAGCGGTCGCGAAGACATGCTCGGCGCTCGCGGCACTGTGGTTGCTCGCGAAGACGGCATCACCTGGGCTGAGGTACGCGGTGAGCGCTGGCAAGTCCATAGCGCCCGGTCGCTGGCCCCCGGCGATCGAGTGCGAATCTTGCGCGTCGACGGCCTGACCCTCGAAGTCACGAACGATTCAACCGAAGGGATTTAGCCATGCTGTACGACCTCCCGATTATCTATGCCGTGCTGATCGCGGCGATTCTGTACCTGTTGTTCCTGACGATTCGCATCCTGCGCGAGTACGAGCGCGGAGTCGTGTTCATGCTGGGGCGCTTCTGGCGCGTCAAGGGCCCCGGCCTCGTGATCCTGATTCCCGGCATCCAGCAGATGGTGCGGGTCG
>JBGSWY010000366.1:0-5142 GCA_041751715.1 Burkholderiaceae bacterium | reverse complement strand
CACCGCGCGCCGTGCGCGCCTACAGGTGCTGGTCGAAGAGGGCGACCGCGGGGCAGCGGCGGCGATGGCGCTGAACACCGAACCGACGCGGTTCTTATCGACCATCCAGGTCGGCATCACGTCGATCGGCATTACCAGCGGTATCGTCGGTGAAGCGGCGTTCGCCACTCCGTTGGGCGAATGGCTGATTCGCATGGGCGTGGACGCCGGAAGCGCAAGCCTCGGCGCAACCGTGCTGGTCGTGGTCGTGATCACGTATATCTCGATCGTTATCGGCGAACTGGTGCCGAAGCGTCTGGGCCAGATCTGGCCCGAAACCGTGGCCCGTCTGGTAGCCAGGCCGATCGGGTGGCTGGCGATTGCGACGCGTCCCTTCGTGCGGTTGCTGTCATCGTCTACCGATCTGCTGCTGCGGCTGCTCGGGGCACGGGCGACGAGCGGAGCTGGCGTCACCGAGGAGGAGATCCACGCGCTGATCCAGGAAGGGTCCGATCACGGCGTGATCGATGAGCAAGAGCGTGCGATGGTGCGCAATGTGTTCCGGCTCGACGATCGGCAGATCGCCTCGCTGATGACGCCGCGCTCCGACATCACGTTTATCGACCTGGAAGATTCGCCGGCCGACAACCTGAACAAGGTGCTCGAATCGCAGCATTCGCGCTTTCCGGTGTGCCGCGGCGGAATGCGCGACGTGATCGGCGTCATCAGCGCCAGCAGTCTGCTGCAGCAAACGATCCGCGGACAGGCGCCCGATTTTTCGAAAGGGCTCGCGGCCGTCGCCTATGTGCCGGAATCACTGACCGGCATGGAATTGCTCGAAACGTTTCGCTCGTCCACTTCGCATCTGGCGCTGGTGGTCGATGAATACGGCGAGATTCAGGGGCTGGTGACGTTGCAGGATCTGCTCGAAGCGATCACCGGCGAATTCAACCCGCCCAGTGTGGAAGACGCGTGGGCCGTGCAGCGGCAGGACGGCTCGTGGCTGCTCGACGGCCTGATTCCGGTGCCGGAGCTGAAGGACCGGCTCGGGTTTGCCGCCGCTCCGGAAGAGGCGCTCGGGCGCTACAACACGCTCAGTGGAATGGTGATGCTGCTGCTCGGGCGCGTGCCGCGCACGGCTGACGTGACCGAATGGCAGGGATGGCGCTTCGAGATCGTCGACATGGACAAGCACCGCATCGACAAAGTGCTCGCATCGCGGCTGCCGGAAAACATGAACGGCAATGATGAGAATCGCGCCAGTGCCGCGGCCACCCTGCCGCGCTAGTTACACCGTGGCAAGCCGGTAGCGGTTGATTTCGTCGCGCGCGCCTTGCGCCGCGCGCCGCGCCGCATCGGCGAAGTCGTCGTCCTTCGAGGCATAAATGATGGCGCGCGATGAGTTCACGACGATGCCTGCGCCGTCTGCCGTTTGCCCCGCCTTGACGCTTGCTTGCACATCGCCGCCCTGCGCGCCGATGCCCGGCACCAGCACCGGCAGCGGACCGACGATGGTGCGCACCCGCGCCAGCTCGTTCGGATACGTTGCGCCGACCACCAGCCCCAGCTGTCCGCCCCGATTCCACTGTGCCGCCAGCCGCGCAACGCGCTCGTATAAAGGTTCACCGCCGACCGGCAGCATCTGCAAGTCATCCCCGCCGGCGTTGCTGGTACGGCAGAGCAGGAACGCTCCGCGATCGGAATACGAAAGATACGGTTCGATCGAGTCGAAGCCGAGATACGGTGACAGCGTCACCGCGTGCGCGTTGTACCGCTCGAACACTTCGCGCGCGTACTGATGCGCGGTCGCAGGCATATCGCCGCGCTTGGCGTCGAGAATCACCGGAACGGTGGGGTGGGCCTGCCGAATGTAGGCGATCAAACGCTGCAGCGGCTCTTCCGCGCTCGCGGAAGCGAAGTAAGCAATCTGCGGCTTGAACGCACACGCGAGATCGGCAGTCGCGTCGACGATCGCCTGGCAGAACTCGAAGATCGGATCGCGGCGGGTCCGCAGGTGTTCGGGAAAACGCGCCGGATCGGGATCGAGCCCGACGCACAGCAGCGTATCGGCGGAGCGCCAGCGCGCGTTGAGCATCTCGATAAATGTCATGCGACCTCCGACACGGAAGTTTACAGATCGACTGCTAGCCTGCGTCGATGACCGCAAGCAAACTGTCCCGGCGCGACCTTGCATTGCTGGTCGCGCCGAAAGCCGCCGTGCGCTGATTCACACGGGGGCCACGTCGGTTCAGGGTCTGCGGAATGACTCTACGCGCTCGGGCGTCGGTGGGTGGGTCGAAAGATAGCTTGGCCACTGGCTGCTCTTGCGGCTTTGGTCGGGCGCCGTGTCTTTCGCCGATCCCCGCTTTTCGTGCGCTTCGTCCATCCGCTCGAACAGCGTGGCAAGCGATGCGGTGGATATGCCGTTGGCGCGCAGCAATTCGATCGCGTAATCATCGGCTTCGCGCTCCATCGCGCGTGAATAGTCGAGCTCGATCAGGATCGCCGGCAGTGCGGCCAATACGGTGCTGAAGTCACCGACCAGCACTGCCGCAGCTGCGCCCACTGCGGCGCTCGCAAACAGCCGCCGCATCAGGTGCCGGTGCTCGATGTGGCCGAGCTCGTGCGCCAGCACGCCGATGATCGCCTCATCGTCCGGCGCCAGTTGCACCAGCTCGTCGGTGACGTAGATCACGCCGCCGGGCAACGCGAGCGCGTTCGGGCCGATCTTCGACGCGCGAAAGCGTACGTCGTACCCGCGCCCGTCTCTCGGCGTGATCGAATCGAAACGATCGACGATGGCGTCGCGTCTCTCAATCGACAATCGAGTTTCTGAAAAGACGCGCTTCTCGAGAAACCCGGTCGCCTCATCTCCAAGCCGCTCTTCCCAACTTAGCGGCACGCGCTCGGCTGCAAGCTCCGCCGCTGCCGGCAGAATCCAGCGATAGGCGATGAACAAAAAAGCAACGAGGGCGATGACGGCGATGATGGCGCCGCGCCATTGGTTCTGCCAGCTCACTACGAACGATTCGCGGTGACCCGAGCGCGCAAGCAACTGCGACAACGCCGCGTTATCCTCGATTTCGCAGTACGAGCCGTCGGCGAGCGTGATGATGCGCGGCGCATGCCTGAGCGGTTCCGACACCTTCAGCTGCGCCAGCGGGACGCGAATGGCGATAGCTTCACCGGCGATTTCGAGATGATTGTCGATGACGGCAATGGTTACCGCGTGCGCACGCGAGCTGCGGCCGTCAAAATAGCGTCCGGCGATCGAGGTCACAGCCCGATATCGATATCGAAGAGATCGGCCGCGCCTTCGCCTGCGGCATCCACATGCTCGACCGATGCATCGCTCAAGAAGTGATCCATGCCTGCGGCGGTCACTGCGGTTACCGCTTCGAGCCGGTATTTAAGGCTTCGTATCACCGCGAACGGAATGAACAGTCCAAGGGTAACGACGATCAGGATCGTGTTGACCAGATAGATGCGAGTCATCGGCCATATGCGGGCGCGGCTCTTGAAGCTGACAGCGCCGACCACGGTGTTGTTCCAGATCCGGTTCTGCAGCAGAACGACGAACGCGGACCACGGAATGAAATACAGCACATAAAAAATGATCAGGCCGAGCACCATGCCGACATACGGAATCTCGCCGTCTGCCTGCCAGATGCCGTAGCCCACGGCAAACCCGACCGCCCCCGCGATGGCGAAAATGCCGAGCGTGATCAGAAACACGATTCCATAGACCGCATAGAAGATGCCGGCAGTCGCTGTAAAGCGCGCGGCGCTAGAGCCCAGAAAACTGTTGCCGTGTTGATAGCGCTTGAAGCGGCAGTGCAGATAGGGGATCAGCGCAAAGTACAACAACAACGAACCGATAAACACGCCGGCGAACCAGGCCGGCGGCTCGGTGGCTCCATCGCCCGCCAATGAGCCGGCCACGAAAACCGGCAACACTGCCAGCAACACCGGCGCCGCGATCAGATACAGCTCACCGACATTGCCGTCGAAGCGGAAACGGATTCCGCGGTAGCTCGAATAGCGCAGCCGAAAACGCAGCGATTGCCGGATCAACCAGGGAAAAACCGCCGCGAGCATCACGAGCGTGATTACGCCAACCGCCACCGAAATCCGAAATCCGTAGTTGTAGGCAATCAACAGGACCAGTGCGATTACGCGGCCTATGAGTATCGCCACCGGTGAACCGTGATAATCGAACGACGAATCCGCGATCTGCGTGTTGCGATACATGTACTTCAGCCGGCGAACCTTGGCCCAGGCGGAGTAGATGCCGAGCGTGACGATCGTCAGCAGCAGATTGACGATCCAGATGCGAAAGTATTCACTGCCGCTGCCTGTAAAGCGCACCGGATACTCGGTGGTTACTGGATCGGCGGCCAACGGCGGCTCCCGTGTTGCGGGCACTTCGTGCATTGACCATCCCCTTTTTTGTTGCCCGGTTGTAGCCGAGTGCGCACGCCACGGCAATCGCCGAACGAAAAAAAGCCCGCCGAAGCGGGCTGTCTTTTGAGTGCACGTCCGAAGTTCGGACGAGCAAGCAAAACGCGTTGGGGCTAGGCGGCGGGGCGCAGACAGTACATAGCCGTACGGCAAGCCCCGCCAACAACGCCCTGGCGCGTTTTACGCCGCTCGTTACATGTCCATACCGCCCATGCCGCCCATCCCACCCATTCCTCCGGGCATCCCGCCACCGCCTTGTTTGTCTTCGACCTGCTCGGCGACCATTGCGTCAGTCGTCAGCATCAGTCCGGCGATCGACGCTGCATTTTGCAGCGCCATGCGGGTCACCTTGGTCGGGTCCAGCACACCCATCGCGACCAGGTCGCCATACTCGTGCGTCTGCGCATTGAAGCCGAAATTGCCCTTGCCGTCCGCCACCTTGTTGACGACGACGCTCGGCTCTTCGCCTGAATTCTCGACGATCTGGCGCAGCGGCTCTTCCATGGCGCGCAGCACGATCTTGATGCCGGCGTCCTGATCCGGGTTATCACCCTTGACCTTGGCCACCGCCTGCTTGACGCGGATCAATGCAACGCCGCCGCCTGCAACGACGCCTTCTTCAACCGCCGCGCGAGTAGCGTGCAGCGCATCTTCGACGCGCGCCTTTTTCTCTTTCATCTCGACTTCGGTGGCGGCGCCGAC
>JBGSWY010000365.1:0-1788 GCA_041751715.1 Burkholderiaceae bacterium | reverse complement strand
TGAACCTGATCGTCGGCACGATGGATCAGACGCTGCTGCTGTTGCCGCCCAGCTGGCGGCCGGATGAGTTGCTGCCATTTCATGTTCCCGGCTTCGGATTGCTGCTCTCGCTGCTCATTGTGCTGGCGACCGGCGTGCTCGTCGCCAACATCATCGGCCAGCGGCTATTGCGATGGTGGCACGGCCTGCTCAACCGAATTCCGATCGTGCGCTCGATCTATTCGAGCGTGAAGCAGATTTCGGACACGCTGCTTGCGAAACGTGGCCAATCGTTTCGCAAGGTGGTGATGATCGAATTTCCGCAGCGCGATCAATGGACGCTTGGCTTTGTGGTCGGAGCGCCAGGGGCGAAGATCGCCGCGGTAACCGCTGATGACGCGATCACTGTCTATGTGCCGACGGCGCCCAACCCGACCTCCGGCTATGTGTTGGTGGTGCGCCCCGGCGACGTGCGCGAGGTCGATATCAGCGTGGACGATGCCCTGAAGTTTCACATTTCGCTCGGCGTGGTCCCGCCTCGTATCAGCGGCCTCCCTGCACGTTCCGCGTTGACAACCGAAGGGCCCGGAGTCGCCGGTTGAGACAATGCGCCATGTTCATTAAGCTCCCGGTCATGGAACGCCATTGCCCGCAGGCCGCCGCCGAGAAGCAGCGCCTCGCCACGTCGAATCGAAACCGCTAGGGTCGGCGGTTGGCGACCGTTCGACCCGCGTGCCGCCCCGGCACGTCAAGAGGCCGCAATCAATTAACCAACTTAAGTGGCCGGACTGCGAAGCAGGCCGGCGCCCTGAATGGAGCAGAGCGAATGCGTAGCGAATACACGGGCCTGATGGACACAACGTTCATCGGCCAAACCGTCACCCTGTTCGGCTGGGTGCACCGGCGGCGCGACCATGGCGGCGTCATTTTCATCGACCTGCGCGATCGCGAAGGACTGGTGCAGGTGGTGTGCGATCCGGACCGCGTCGAAGTTTTCTCGACCGCCGAGACCGTGCGCAGCGAATACTGTTTGAAAGTTGTCGGCGCGGTGCGCCGGCGTCCCGACGGCACAGTGAACACCGCGCTGGTATCGGGCGAGATCGAAGTGCTGTGTCACGAGCTCGTCATCCTGAACCCGTCAGTGCCGATTCCGTTCCAGCTGGACGACGACAACCTGTCCGAAACCACGCGGCTGACGCATCGCGTGCTGGATCTGCGCCGGCCCGTGATGCAGAAAAACATGATGCTGCGCTATCGAACGACGATGGCGGTGCGCAAGTTCCTGGACGCAGCCGGCTTCATCGATATCGAAACGCCGATGCTGACCCGAAGCACCCCCGAAGGTGCGCGGGACTATCTGGTGCCGTCGCGCGTGCATCCCGGCGCGTTTTTCGCGCTTCCGCAATCGCCCCAGCTGTTCAAGCAGTTGCTGATGGTCGCCGGATTCGATCGCTATTACCAGATCGTCAAGTGTTTTCGCGACGAAGACTTGCGCGCCGACCGGCAGCCCGAGTTCACCCAGATTGATATCGAAACCTCGTTCCTCGACGAGACGGAGATCCGCGGCATGATGGAGCAGATGGTCCGCGTCGTATTCGATGAAGTGCTCGCAGTCAAGCTGCCGCAGCCGTTTCCGGTGATGGCGCATGTCGACGCGATTCGGTTGTTCGGCTCTGACAAGCCCGATCTGCGGATCAACCTGCAGCTGACCGACCTGACCGACGCGATGGGCGATGTCGAGTTCAAGGTGTTCAAGGGCGCGACCGAGCTGAAGGACGGCAAGGTCGTGGCGCTGCGCATTCCAGGAGG
>JBGSWY010000364.1:0-3305 GCA_041751715.1 Burkholderiaceae bacterium | reverse complement strand
GCTGGCGATCGCCAGCGCGCCGGCATCGAGCGCAACCGATTTGATCAGGCACCACACGCGCACACCCGGCGTGAGCGCGAGCCGGTCGGCCGATTCGCGCGTGATGCGAGAGGCGATCTGCGTGTTCGGCGCGACCCGTACCGACGCTTCGGCATAAGCGCCCGGAAGCGGAACGACCGACTCGATCACGCCTTCGATCCGGTTCGTGATGCTGACATCGATCGGTCGCGCCAGTGTCAGCGCCACGTCGCGCGCGGGAATGCGCGCGCGGCATGCAGAGCCCACGGACAACTGGACGCGCGGCACGCGCAACACGAAGCCGCCACAGTCGATCGTCGAAAGTCCATAGCGATCGTCGTGCGCGCTGACAACGCCGAACACCAGCGTGCCGAACTCGCCACCGCCGAGCCGGTCGCGCACGTCACGCCGAGCCAGCACTTCGGCGACGGGCCCGGACGCAATGACCCGGCCTTGATCGAGCAGCACCAGTGAAGTCGCCAGACGCAGCACCTCGTCGAGCGCGTGGCTTACATACAGGATCGGAACGTTGAACTCGTCGCGTAGCCGTCCGACGTAGGCAAGAACTTCGTCCTTGCGCTGCACATCGAGCGACGCCAGCGGCTCGTCCATCAGCAGCACACGTGGCTGCGCCAACAGCGCGCGGCCAATCGCCACCCGCTGTTTCTCGCCGCCCGACAGCGTGTGCGGCCGCTGGTGAAGCAGCGCTGCAAGGCCAAGCAGTTCGACCACGGCGTCGAACGTTGCGATCGGCTTCCGCGCGCGATTCCCCGCCCGCTTGAAGCCGAACATCAGGTTCTGGCGCGCAGTCTGATGCGGAAACAGCCGTGCATCCTGGAACACCATGCCGAGCGCGCGTGCATGCACCGGCAGCTCGGTGCGTGTCGCCGAGTCGAAGAACACTGTGTCGCCGACTGCGACGCGGCCCTCGTCAGGCTGGTGCAGCCCTGCAATCAGATTGATCAACGTCGATTTGCCAGCACCGCTGGGACCGAACAACGCCGTCAATCCCGCGAGCGGCAGATCCAGGTCGCAGCGAAAATCGAATTGTTCGAGGCGCTTGGCCACAGTGACGTGCAAGCGTTGAGCCGCCATCGCCATCACGCCCGCCCCATGAAGCGGCGCACCCTGCGCGCCAGCCACTCGGAGGCAAACAGCGCGACAAGTGCAAGCGTCAACGAGATCAGCACCAGCCGCAGCGCCGCTGCGTCACCGTCCGGCGTTTGCGTCAGGCTGTAGATCGCCAGCGACAGCGTTTGAGTTTCGCCCTGCACGTTGCCGACGAACGTAATGGTGGCGCCGAAGTCGCCCAACGACGCGGCAAACGCGACGATCGAGCCCGACACGATGCCTGGCAGCATCAACGGCAGCGTTACGCTGAAGAACACATCGAACCGTGATGCGCCGAGCGTGCGCGCGGCAAACTCGATTCCGCGATCGACCGCTTCGAGCGCCAGCCGAATCGCGCGCACCATGAATGGAAACGACACGACAGCCGCGGCAACGGCCGCTCCCCAGCGCGTAAAGATCAGTCGAAAGCCGAAGTTTTCCAGAAGCCAGCCGCCGATCGGCCCATTCGTCCCGAGCACGACCAGCAGAAAGTATCCGACCACCACCGGCGGCAGCACGAGCGGCAAGTGCACGACGGTGTCGAGCAGCGTCTTGCCGGGAAAATCAAACCGCGCCAGCAGCCACGCCACGAGAATCGCGAAAGGCAAACTGAATGTGACTGCTGTGAACGCGACCTGCAGGCTCAGCGTCAGCGCTTCGATCTCGAACGCGGTCAACATGGGCGCGAAGGCTACCGCACAGAGTGGGTGGCGCTGACCGCGCGTTACCTACCGCTTCCGTCAGCGGACATAGAAGCCGAATTTTCCGTAAACCTCGCGCGCTTCCGGGCCTTCGAGAAACTTTAAAAACTCGCGCGCGAGAGGTGAATCGTTCTTCGCAACTGCTGCGACCGGGTAGGTCACCGGCGTGTGACTGTCCGCGGGAAAGACGCCGGCGATCCGCACCTTCGGCGCGACTGCCGCGTCCGTTTCGTACGCCACCCCGGCGGCTACCTCGCCGCGCTCGACGAAGGCCAGCGCGACCCGCACGTTTTCCGCACGCACCAGGCGGGTCTGTGCGAAATCCCAGACACCGAGCCTCGTCAACGCCTCTTGTGCGTACCGTCCCGCCGGTACGTTGCTCGGGTCACCCGTGACCCAGCGTCCGTCTGCGCTGAGCAGCCTTTTGAAGTCGAAGTTCGGTTTGAGGTCAACCGTGATCGTGCTCGTAGCGGGAACGACCAGCACCAGACGATTCCCGAGCAGCGACCTGCGCGTCTCATTGACGATCAGCTGGCGCTGCTGAAGATAGTCCATCCACTTTTCGTCGGCGCTGGCGAACACCGCTGCCGGCGCGCCCTGCTCGATCTGGCGTGCCAGCGCACTCGACGCGGCGAAGGAAAACTTCACCCTGCGCCCGGTCTGCTGCTGATACGCCTGACCGATTTCCTGGAACGCATTGTGCAAGCTGGCCGCGGCGAAAACGATCACGTCCTGCGCCGCAGCTGAACCGGAGAGCGCGAACAAGACAGCAGCCATGAAGCAGCGCATCTGCATTTCCTATATCCAAACGGGAATAGGATGCGACTCTACACTCCTGGCACGACATGGCGCAACCGAGCAGGCCGAGAGTCCGGCGCTTACTCGGTCGTAAAGAGCCCCTTCATCCTGTCGAGGAAGCTCTTCGAGCGCGGCGAGTGCTTCTCTCCGCCTTCGCCCAAGGATGAGTCGAACTCGCGCAGCAATTTCTTCTGCTTGTCGGTCAACCGCACCGGGGTCTCGACCACGATGTGGCAATACAAATCGCCGGGATAACTTGCGCGCACGCCCTTGATGCCCTTGCCGCGCAAGCGGAACGTCTTGCCTGCCTGCGTGCCTTCCGTGACGTTGATGCTGGCCTTGCCGCCAAGCGTCGGGACTTCGATTTCGCCACCCAATGTTGCGGTCGGGAAACCGATTGGCACCTCGCAGTGCAGGTCGTCGCCATCGCGCTGGAATACATCGTGCGGCTTGATGTGAATCTCGACGTACAGATCGCCCGGCGGCCCGCCGTTCAAGCCGGGCTCGCCCTTGCCGCTCAATCGAATGCGCTGGCCCTCGTCGATGCCGGCCGGAATGCTGACTTCGAGCACCTTGTTCTGCTTGATGCGGCCGGCGCCGCTGCAGTTGGCGCACGGGTCTGCAATCACCTTGCCCGCGCCGCGACAGGTCGGGCACGTCTGCTGAATCGAGAAGAAG
>JBGSWY010000363.1:0-4620 GCA_041751715.1 Burkholderiaceae bacterium | reverse complement strand
TCCAGGTTGAACTCGCCGAGCAGCTTGTTGCCGCCGGCCATTTCGCGCTCGCCCTGATAGACCTTGATCGTCACTGCCGGCTGATTGTCGTCGGCCGTCGAGAACGTTTGCTGGAACTTGGTCGGAATCGTCGTGTTCTTCTGGATCATCTTTGTCATCACGCCGCCCAGCGTCTCGATGCCCAGCGACAGCGGTGTGACGTCGAGCAGCAACACGTCCTTGCGCTCGCCCGACAGCACCTGGCCCTGGATCGCAGCACCGACTGCGACCGCTTCATCCGGGTTGACGTCCTTGCGCGGCTCCTTGCCAAAAAATTCCTGGACCTTTTCCTGCACCTTCGGCATGCGGGTCATGCCGCCAACCAGAATCACGTCGTCGATGTCGCCCGTCTTCACGCCCGCATCCTTGATCGCGATACGGCACGGCTCGATCGTCTTTGCGATCAGCTCTTCGACCAGCGACTCGAGCTTGGCGCGCGTGAGTTTGATATTCAGATGCTTCGGACCCGAGGCATCGGCAGTCACATACGGCAGATTGATGTCGGTCTGCTGGCTCGACGACAGCTCGATCTTGGCCTTTTCCGCCGCGTCTTTCAGGCGCTGCAATGCGAGCACGTCCTTGCCGAGGTCAACGCCCTGCTCTTTCTTGAACTCGCCGATGATGTAATCGATGATGCGCTGATCGAAGTCCTCACCGCCGAGGAACGTGTCGCCGTTGGTCGACAGCACTTCGAATTGTTTTTCGCCGTCGACATCGGCGATTTCGATGATCGAAATGTCGAACGTGCCGCCGCCCAGGTCATACACCGCGATCTTGCGGTCGCCCTTGTGCGTCTTGTCGAGTCCGAACGCGAGCGCTGCCGCGGTCGGCTCGTTGATGATGCGCTTGACGTCGAGGCCCGCAATGCGGCCCGCGTCTTTCGTTGCCTGCCGCTGAGAATCGTTGAAGTACGCCGGCACGGTGATCACGGCTTCGGTCACCGTCTCGCCCAGGTAATCCTCCGCAGTCTTCTTCATCTTGCGCAGTACTTCCGCGCTGACCTGCGGCGGCGCGATCTGCTTGCCGCGGACCTCGACCCAGGCGTCGCCATTGGGCGCCTTGACGATCGAATACGGCATCAGCTTGATATCTTTCTGCACTTCCTTTTCTTCGAAGCGCCGGCCGATCAGCCGCTTCACCGCATACAGCGTGTTGCGCGGATTGGTGACCGCCTGCCGCTTGGCCGACGCGCCGACCAGGATCTCGCCGTCTTCCTGGTACGCGACGATCGACGGCGTCGTGCGCCCGCCTTCCTGGTTCTCGATCACTCTTACCGTGTCGCCTTCCATGATGGCGACGCATGAGTTGGTCGTGCCCAGGTCAATGCCGATGATCTTTGCCATTTTCTGTGTCCTCAGGTCCTGAATTCCGCTGCTACCGATGTAGGGTAAATGTGATTAAGTTCAAGCCGCGACAGTCACCAGAGCCGGCCGCAACACGCGATCGGCAATCAACCAGCCTTTTTGCAGCACGCTGACCACATGATTCGGCGCCACGCCCTCCGGCGCCGGCACCATCGAAATCGCCTGATGAAAATGCGGGTCGAACTTCTCGCCAGCAGGATCGATCTCCTTCAAATTGCCCCTGGCAAATGCGCTCTTCAGCTGGCGCAACGTCAGTTCGACGCCTTCCCGCATCGCTTCGGGCGCGGCGTCCTGCGCTTGCAACGCTTTTTCAAGCGAGTCGACTACCGGCACCAGGCCCTCGGCAAACGACTCGATCGCAAACTTGTAGGCCTTTGCCACATCTTCCTGGCTGCGCCGGCGGACGTTTTCAGTCTCAGCTCGGGCGCGCACAAACAGGTCATGGTTCTCGTCGGCCCTGGCGAGCGCATGCTGCAACTCGCCCTCGACTTCGGCAACGGTGGCCGACCCCAGCGCCTGAGCATTCGCCGCCCGGTCCTTGCCCCGTGCAGGCGTTTCGTCGTCCGCTTCGTTGGCCGGAAAATGTTCCGGATCGTGCATCGCTCCTCCAAAAATACCTTCTTACTCAACGAGTTGAAAGATGTTGGGTCGCCAGCAGGGTTTTCAAGTCGCAGCGCCCGGATTTAGTTCCCGACCGGTATCGGCCGACCGCCTTCACCGGAACATGGGATCGGATGATCTATGCGTCAACAGGTGGCGACCGCTACAAAGCGGTCATGCAAAGCGATTCGACCTTCTCGATCCTAAAGCCGAAAAAGACGGCCGGCGGTGGCATGCGCACGCGCGATACGTTCAGCGCACAGACGCCGCTGATGATCATCGGCCTGGCCGCGATCTCGATGATCCTGTTGATCAACTCGCATGCGCGGCCGACGGCGCCACGCGAGAAAGTGGTTGCCTACGCGTGCGCTGAATGCGGAACCGTGGTCGCCGTGCGACGCACCGCGCAGTCAGCGACTTCGTATTTGGTCGAAGTGCAGATGCTCGATGGCTCGATCCGTACCGTTGAGCAGATGGCGGAGGGCTTCAACGTGGGCGATATCGTCCGGATCAATGGCAACGCGCTGACTTTGCGGTCGGCGCCGTCGTAGTAAGGCGATCGTCAGCCCTTCGCCCCGAGTAGCCGCGCCCGTTCGCGGCTTTTTTGTGCCTCGGATTCGAGCCCGGCCGTTTCTGCGCGCGATACGGGCCAGTTCTGCATATTTTGTTGCGCAATGTCCGCCAGCGCGGCCATAAACGCCGGCGAGCCGTTCAGGCAGGGGATGTAGCGGAACTCCCTGCCGCCGGCCGCCAGAAACTCGCCCTTGGCCTCGATCGCAATTTCCTCCAGCGTCTCCAGGCAATCGACCGTGAATCCAGGGCAGATGACATCGACCCGTCCGGCGCCGTCCTTGGCGAGCTTGCGCAATGTCGGCGCCGTATAGGGCTGTAGCCACTCGGCGCGCCCGAAGCGTGACTGGAAGGTGATCACGTAGGCGTCATCGCCGAGCCCGAGCGATTCCGCCAGCAACCGTCCGGTCTTCTGGCATTGGCAGTGGTAAGGATCGCCCAGGAGCAGCGTTCGCCTGGGCACACCGTGGAAGCTGATAACGAGCCGTTCGCCTTTGGCGAGCGGTCCGACCCTGTCCCAGTGGTCGAGCACGGATCGCTTTAGCGCGCTGATGTAGGCCGGATGATCGTGAAAGTGCCTGACCCAGCGCAGCTCGGGCACATTGCGCAGGGTTTTCAGTTCATCGCTGACAGCGTCGAATACCGAGGCGGTGGTCGACGCCGAATACTGCGGATACATCGGCAGCAGCAGCACGCGTTCGGCACGGCTTTGCTGAAGCTGGCGAAACATGGCTGCGATCGAAGGCTCGCCATAACGCATCGCCAGCGCAACATCGACGTCGACTCCACGATCGCCCAGATAGCCGCGCAGCAGTTGAGCCTGTTGCCGGCTATTCACCAGCAACGGTGAGCCCTGCTCGGTCCAGATGGCGGCGTACTTGACTGCGGTCTTGCGTGGGCGAAGGGGCAGCACAATGCCGTAAAGAATCGGCCACCAGAGCACGCGCGGAATTTCGACGACGCGCGGATCGCTCAAAAATTCCCTTAGAAACCGGCGTACGTCGCCGGCGTTCGGCGATGCCGGCGTACCCAGATTGACGAGCAGCACCGCAGTGCGACTCGCTGATCCATGGACAAATTCGGGTTCCGCTGAAAACGGCATGGTTAAAGGGTCTTATGGCGCGATTACCGGAATGTCCGCGCAACGCATTCTAAGGAGTTGACCTATACGAGCTGCTTCGACTGAATCAATGAGTGCCGAGACTCCTCGTGATCAAAGCCGTTCGGACGTCCTGCTGGACCAGACACTGGCAATGCTGGCGCCGCTGGTGCGGCTGCTGGTTGCCAGTGGCGTCACCTATCCGCAGTTCGTCTCGGCACTGAAGCGTGCTTTCCTGCGCGCTGCGCATGCGGAACTATCTGTATCGGGAAAGCGCATTAGTGATTCTGCGATCAGCATCGTGTCCGGCGTCCATCGCAAGTATGTCCGCGCCATGATGTCGGAGGCCCGGCTGCGCTCGCACGAGCCGGACCGTGTGCTTTCGCTTGCCGGAGAGGTGATGGCGCGCTGGGCCAGCGACACGCGCTATCTCGGCGACGATGGTTCGCCGCGACCGCTGCCTCTGCGCAATGGCAACGAAACCAGCGATTCGCCATCGTTCGAGCAGCTGACGCAGTCGGTATCACGCGATTTTCACAGCCGCGCCGTGCTGGAAGAGCTATCGCGGCTGGGAGTGGTCGAGGTGACCGATGATGTCGCGCACCTGCACATCGAGCGCTCGATGGCCAATTGCGGTTTCATCGAAACCCTTTCCTACGTCAGCGGCAACATCCGCGACCATCTGGCAGCGATTGAGGAGAATCTGCACGCGTCGCAGGCGGGCGACCCTGTGCCGTTTCTCGAACACAGCGTGTTGGCCGACGAGCTCGACGCCGAGTCGATCCGTGCGCTGCAGGAATTGTCGCGGCGGATCTGGGACTCTACCCTGCGCCGCATGGCCAACCTCGCCACTGACAGCGCGGCGCGCGACAAGCGGCAAAGCGGCGCTCACGCAATGCGCATGCGCTTCGGCGTGTATTTCTACGCCGAACCGGAATCGCCGCTGGT
>JBGSWY010000362.1:0-2173 GCA_041751715.1 Burkholderiaceae bacterium | reverse complement strand
TGCTGCAGACAGTGCGAGCGCGGCACGCCAGCCGGCCCACGGCGCAATCGCGGCGCTGGCGATTAGCGACACCGCGTAACCGAACGATCCCGCGGCCAGGAACCAACCCATTGCGGTGCCGCGTTTCGCCGGCCCGTAGCGCTGCGCGATCAGCGCGAGCACCGGCGTATACGAGCCGCCAGCCGCGAGTCCGGCGATGAAATACAGCACGAGACCCGACCAGAAGTCGATTGAGAACAATGCGAACAGCAACGCGCTTGCACACGCGCCGATGCTCATCAGTAGAAACGTCCTGCGCGCGCCGATCCGATCGGTCAGCAAGCCGGCTGCGAACAGCGATACGAGATAGCCGACGTGCCAGCCGCTCTGCACCAGGCCCGCGTCGGCCGCACTCATTTGCCACGCGCCCAGCAGCAGCGGCAGCAACGCCGCGTAGACCGTGAAGATTAACGAGAAGCCCACGCGGCTCGCACACAGCAGCACCAGCCATCTCGTGTCGGTCATTGGATGCGCGGAGCACAAGCGCTCTTGCGCGGGACGCGAGTTTGGACAGTTTCGTCAGCGCTGTAACGCTCTGGCCGACTGACTGGCAGTGCGGCCATGTGCGTCTTCACAGCAGTCATGTGCGAAGTGCGTGCACGCGCTTCGCACAGCAGAGCTGGTGACGAGCTCGGGGCGATGATGGTGGCGGTCAGCCGGCTGCCGATTGCTCGAGCATCCCGGCCAGCAGCGTGGCGATGCCGAGGAATGACAAGAAACCCACGACGTCGGTGACCGTGGTGAGGATGATCGATGACGCGGTCGCGGGATCCTGACCGAAGCGGCGCAGCAGAAGAGGAGTCATTGCGCCGGCCATCCCGGCAACGATCATCGAGATCACCATCGCCAGCGCGCATACCAGCACCAGCCCCAGCGAACGGCTCCAGAGGTAAACGCCCAGCGCGGTCGTCGCCGCCACCGCCAGCCCGTTGAACACGCCCACCGCGGCCTCCTTGCCGAGAACACGTGGCCAGTGTCGCAGGCTGATTTCGCGCAGCACCAGGCCGCGCATCGTTACCGCGAGCGCCTGCGCACCGGCGTTACCCGACTGGCCCGCGACCACGGGCAGCAGCACCGCCAGCGCAGTGAACCTGGCAATAGTGCCTTCGAATAAACCGACCACGGCGGCCGCCATGAACGCCGTAAGCAGATTGATCTGCAGCCACGGCAGGCGCTTGGTGACCGCGAACACGGGCGATGACAATGCCCGTTCATCGCGACTGACGCCGACCATCATCTGGATGTCGACGCTGGTTTCCTGTTCGACGGCCGCCACCAGCGCCGAATGCTGAATCACGCCGACAAAGCGCCCGTCGACGTTGGTCACCGGCAGCTCGGTGATCGGCTGACGCCCGAGAACCGAGACGATATCCTCGCGTGGATCGAGCTCCTGCACCACGGCGATCAGGCGGTGGGTGATGGCGCGCAGCGGCAAGCCCGGATCCGCCGTCGCGAGATCCTGTATCTCGACCCTTCCGGTCAGCCGGCCTTCGTCGTCAACGACGAAAAGTTCACGCAGGCCGCGGCGGCGGATTCTCTTCAGCCGCAGCAGCGCCTCGGCCACACTCAAGTCGGCTCGCAGCGGCGTCACGTTCGGGTCCATCAGGCGGCCTGCGGCGCCCTCGGGATAGGCGAGCATTTCGCGCAGTTCGCTCGCGACCTGCGCCTCGAGCAGGCCGAGCAGTTGCAAGCGCTGTTCGGCTTCAAGCTGTGCGAGCGCACCGACGGCCACCGACGGCTCGGCTTCACTCAACCATTGCCTCGCAATATCGGGAGTCATCGCCCGCAGCGTCGCAGCGGCAGCATCAGGCGTCAGCGCCTGCCACACGGGGAGCGCGATGTTGGGCGGCAACGGCGCCAGCAACGCTGCTGCTTCTTCGGGCGCGATCTTCTCAAGCTGGCGCGCCGCCTCGCGCGGATAGTCGAGCAGGTAACGGCGCGAGAGCGCGGCGTCCGCGGGAAGAAGATCCGAGCTCACGACCGCCTCTGTGGTGGCAGCGCAAGCAACGAGACAATGGCCTCTACCAGTCCAACGACCAGATGCCAGTAACCGAGCGCGAGCACCGCCGCCAGCGACTCGGACGCCGGCCCGGAAGCCGGGTCGCGGAGGCGCTGCGCACGTTGCGCAGTGCGC
>JBGSWY010000361.1:0-1796 GCA_041751715.1 Burkholderiaceae bacterium | reverse complement strand
TGCGGTATCTGCGCGTCGTCCAGGGTCGTTTCGATGCGCGACATCAGCGCCGGATCGATCTTGACCGTCTGGCGCCCGGATGAAACCTGCACCGCGGGCGATTCGCCGAAAAAATTCGGCAGCGTGTAAATCGCGCCGAATATCAGCGCGATCGCGATGACGATGTACTTCCAGGTAGCGTAACGATTCATGCAGGCTTGAACGTGTCCTTCGGCAACAGTGTCTGCACCGCCATCTTCTGCATTGACAGCTGCACCGGCTGCCCATTGACCGCGGCCACCTGCAGCGTCACGAATTGATCGTGGATATCGGTGATCTTGCCGACGATACCGCCGGCGGTGATGACTTCATCGCCTTTTTTCAGCGAGTCGGCCATCGCCTTGTGTTCCTTCTGGCGCTTCATCTGTGGGCGGATCAGCAGAAAGTAGAACACGACGAAGATCAGCACCATGAAGCCGATCGACATGAACGACGATTCGGCGCCGGGAGTAGCGGCAGGCGCCGCCTGTGCAAACGCATTGCTGATGAACATGATGATTGCCCTCTGAGGCGGGTGGTCGAATAAGGCGCGCGATTATAGCGGCGGCTCCTCGCCTCTCGCGCGGCGCGACCGAAGCCAATTCAGACACCGCGCAGGCGGTCGCGCGAAAACTCAACCCGAAATTCGCCGAAGCGTTCAGTGACAATCGCAGCGCGCGCTTTCCGCATCAGGTCCAGGTAGTAGTAGAGGTTGTGCACCGTGTTCAGCCGCGCCCCCAGGATCTCGTTGACCCGCTGCAAATGGTGCAGATAGGAGCGCGAGAATCTTCGACACGTCGGGCAGCCGCAGGTTTCATCGAGCGGCGCCGTGTCGGCACGATAGCGGCTGTTGCGCAACTTGACATCGCCGTAGCGGGTGAACAGCCAGCCGTTGCGCGCATTGCGGGTAGGTAACACGCAGTCGAACATGTCGATGCCGGCGGCGATCGCCTCGATCAGGTCTTCCGGGGTGCCGACTCCCATCAGATAGCGTGGCTTGTCAGCCGGCATCCCCGGCGCCGTGTGTGTGAGGATGCGTAGCATCTCCTCCTTGGGCTCGCCGACCGAAAGCCCGCCGATCGCGTAGCCATCGAAGCCGATGTCGATCAAGCCGGCGAGCGACTCGTCGCGCAGTGCCTCGAACATGCCGCCTTGAACGATGCCGAACAGGTTGTTCGTGCTTTCGAAGCGGCTGAACTCGGAATCACTGCGCTGCGCCCAACGCAATGACAGGCGCATCGAATCTGCCGCTTCACCCACTGTCGCCGGCCTGTCGTCGATCCGATACGGCGTGCACTCGTCGAACACCATCGCGATGTCGGAGTCGAGCACGCGCTGAATGCGCATCGATTCTTCGGGTGTCAGAAACAATGGGTCGCCGTTGATGGGCGAAGCAAACCTGACGCCTTCTTCGCTGATCTTGCGCAAGGCGCCGAGTGAAAACACCTGGAACCCGCCTGAATCGGTCAACAGCGGGCGCGGCCAGCTCATGAACCCGTGCAGACCCTGGTGCGCGGCGACTACGTCCATGCCAGGGCGCAACCATAAGTGGAATGTGTTGCCGAGAACGATCTGTGCTCCCAGGTCGATCAACTCGTCGGGCGCCATCGCCTTAACGGTGCCATACGTTCCGACCGGCATGAACACCGGCGTTTCCACGGTACCGTGTGCCAGGGCCATCCGGCCTGCGCGCGCCTGCCCGTCTTCTGCGATCAACTCGAACGTGAGGCTCATTGCGGGCGCTCCAGCAACATCGCGTCGCCGTAGCTGAAGAAGCG
>JBGSWY010000360.1:0-1625 GCA_041751715.1 Burkholderiaceae bacterium | reverse complement strand
CATCCATAACGCATGCACGCCCGGGTAGCAGGTCAGCACTTCCCAGCGCGAACGCGCCGCAGGATCGCGCTGCAAGATGCAATCGATGTCTTCGCGCAACCGGGTGAACATGCGAACGATTGTAGCGGCGCGGGTATGGTCTTCACGCGCAAGCGGGAATCCAGCGATTCCCTGAAATGCCCCGGATGCCCGTCTTCAGGCGCATGACAGCAACTACTTCTTGCGTCCCGCGCGTTCGCTGCGCGACTCGATGATCGCGGCGCTGATGCCCCGCAACACGTCGAGCTCGGTCTGCGTCGGGCGTGCGCGATTGAACAGGCGACGCAGGCGCGCCATCAAACGCTTCGGTTCATCCTTATCGAGGTAACCGATGACGAGCATCGCCTGTTCGAGGTGCACATATAGACCTTCCAGTGCATCGACATTCGCTGGTGGCTCATCGGCAGCGAAGCGCGTCTGCCCCGGTTGAATACCGGTCACGCCGCGCAAAGCGAGCTGGCACTCGTACGCCGCAACCTGCACCGCCTGCGCGAGATTCAGCGAGGAAAACTCAGCGTTGGCCGGAATCGCGCACGAGAACTGGCAACGCTCGACGTCTTCATTGCGCAGGCCGTCGCGTTCGGTGCCAAAGACGAACGCGATGTCATTTTCAGCGCTCGCATTGAGCGCCGCCGCTGCATCCTGTGCTGCGCTTCGCACGTCGAGCATCGGTGGGCCGAACTGGCGGTCGTATCCGGTCATCGCATATGCGGTGGTCGTGCCGGCGAGCGCCTGCACCAGCGTGTCGCAACTGTCGCTGGCGGCTAATACGTCCGCGGCGCCGGTGGCGCGCGCGATGGCCTCGCCCTGCAATCGGTAATCCGCATAGCGCGGCCCAACCACCCACAGCCGGCTGAAACCCATCGTCTTGATCGCGCGCGCGGCAGCACCGACGTTGCCGGGATGACTGGGCGCCACGAGCACAAAGCGGATGCGGTCAAACACCGTAGCGAGGGGAAGATGAGCGGTTGATGCACTAAACTGCACACCCAGTCTAATCGCCGCTCGCACCCGAGAGCGCGCCCCGTCATGCACCCGATGCTCAACACGGCCATCAAGGCCGCGCGCAAGGCTGGCGCCATCATTAATCGCGCCAGTCTCGATCTCGATCTGGTCCGCGTCTCCAGCAAGGGACGCAGCGACTTCGTCACCGAGGTCGACAAAGCCGCAGAGCAGGCGATTCTCGAGATCGTATTGAAGGCGTATCCGGACCACGCGATCCTGGCCGAAGAATCCGGTGCTTCCGGAAAATCCGAATACACGTGGATCATCGATCCGCTCGACGGCACCACCAACTTCATTCACGGCTTTCCGCAATATGCGGTGTCGATTGCTTTGCGCCATCGCGAGCACATCACGCAAGCCGTCGTGTACGACCCGACGCGCAACGAGCTGTTCACGGCCTCGCGCGGGCGTGGCGCATTCATGAATGAGCGCCGGCTGCGGGTATCAAAACGCGAACGGCTGGCCGACTGCCTGATCGGCACAGGCTTTCCTTTTCGCTCGCTCGAGCACCTGGACGAGTACGTGCGAATGTTCCGCAGCATCACTGAAAAGACCTGCGGCGTGCGCCGCCCCGGCGCTGC
>JBGSWY010000359.1:0-6730 GCA_041751715.1 Burkholderiaceae bacterium | reverse complement strand
GCGCGACGGCGCGACGGCAAGGTGCTGAAGCGCGAGCTGGCGCAGCTTGCGGTCCGGCACCGGGCGCTGGCTGACGCGCTCGCTCGCGTCGTCACTGAATTCAACGGCGAGCCGGGCAACCCGGAGAGCTTCGAGCGGCTGCATGCGCTGCTGGAAGCGCAGGCATTCCGCCTCGCCTACTGGCGCGTCGCATCGGACGAGATCAACTATCGACGCTTTTTCGATATCAATGAGCTCGCCGCGCTGCGGATGGAAAACGAAACCGTGTTCGACGCCACGCACGCGTTCATCCTGCAGTTGGCGGCGGCCGGCAAGATTCACGGGCTGCGCATCGATCATCCCGACGGGCTCTACGATCCCGCGCGCTACTTCGAGCGCCTGCAGGCGAGCTACCGGCGCTATGTCGCGCAGGAGAACGCATCGGGCAGCGAGGACTTCGCGCCGATTTACGTCGTGCTGGAAAAGATCACCGCCAGCCACGAGCACATGCCCGAGCGGTGGCCGGTCAGCGGCACGACCGGGTATCGCTTCGCCAACATCGTCAACGGACTGTTCGTCGCCACTGCGTCCAAGGCGCGCATCGACCGTGTGTGGCGGGCGTTCGTCGGTGCCGAGGCGCTTGACTACGACGCCGCCGTGATTCGCAGCAAGCACGCGACGATGCGGGGCCCGCTCGCGGCCGAGCTCACGATGCTGACGCGTCGTGCCTTGCGGATTGCGCGCAGCGACCGCCATACACGGGATTTCACGTTCGATGTGCTGCGCAGAGCGATCGAGGACGTGGTCGCTCATTTTCCGGTCTATCGGACCTACATTGCGCAAGGCAGGGCGTCGGCGCAAGACCGGCGTTACATCGACTGGGCAGTAGGCCGTGCGCGCCAGGCGTCGCGCGCGGCCGATCCGAGCGTGTTCGATTTTCTGCGTGCATTGATGCTCGCCTCGCCGCCGGCGGGTACGACCGAGGAGCGCGCCGCGCGGTATCGCGAGTTCGCGATGCGGATTCAGCAGTTCACCGCGCCGGTCACCGCGAAAAGCGACGAAGACACGAGCTTTTATACGTTCAACCGCCTGGTCTCGCTGAACGACGTCGGCGGCGATCCAGATCAGTTCGGCATGACGGTCCGCGCGTTCCACGGCGCATCGCTGGACCGCGCCGCGACATGGCCGGCGACGATGCTGGCGACTTCAACGCACGATAACAAGCGCTCGGAGGATGTCCGCGCCCGCATCGATGTCATTTCGGAACTGCCGGCGGCGTGGCGTCTGACCGTGCGCCGCTGGAGCCGCCTGAACCGCAGCCGCAAGCGGCAGGTTGACGGCCGCGCGGCGCCGTCGCGCAACGACGAGTATCTGCTCTACCAGACTCTCGTCGGCACGTTCCCGGTGGGCGAGACCGACAGCGTTGCGCTGGCTCAGTACCGCGCGCGGATCGAACAGTACGCGGTGAAGGCCGCACGCGAGGCCAAGGTTTACACGAGCTGGCTCGCGCTGGACTCCGACTACGAGGACGCTCTGGTGTCGTTCGTCGCCACGTTGCTCGCGTCTGTGGGCGACAACCTGTTTCTCGATGACTTGCGGGCACAAAGCGTTACGTTCGCATGGTTCGGCATGTTGAACAGCCTGTCGATGGCGCTGATCAAGTTTGCTTCACCCGGCGTGCCCGATCTGTATCAGGGCGCCGAGTTGCTGGATTTGCGGCTGGTCGACCCCGACAACCGCTCTGCAGTGGATTACGACCTGCGCCGTGCCTGCCTGACGGAGTTGCAGGCGCTGGCAGATGGGTCTGCCGCCGCGCTGACCGACGCGATTCGATCGTGGTTTGCAACGCCTGGCGACGGCCGCGCCAAGCTGTGGATCACGTTCCAACTGCTGAACTTTCGCGCGCAGCAGCGCGCGCTGATGACTGCGGGCGACTATCAGCCGGTGCATGCGACAGGCGCGCGCGCCGGCCACGTCGTTGCGTTCGCCCGCCGACACGGCAAGGCGGGCGTCATCGCGGTGGCCGGGCGCCTGTTCGCGTCGCTTGGGCTCGCATCCGGTGCGCTGCCGCTGGGCGAAGCAACGTGGGGCGACACGGCCCTCGACGTGGGATTTCTTCCACCGCTTACCGTGCTGACCAATGTTCTGACGCGCGAGACTCTCACCGTGCGCGATGGACGCATCGGAATGGCCGAATCTTTCGGTCAGTTTCCAGGAGCGTTTCTGCACTACGGATTGCCCACCTGAGATCAGCTCCATCAACCGTTCAATACGGCCCGCCGCGGCCGCAAACAGGAGACTTACATGGATGAAATCATCGTCTGGTTCAAATCGCTCGACCTCGGTGAGCCGGCCGTTATCGCGCTGCGGGTAACACTGATCGCCGTCGCAGCGTGGATCGCGGTAGTGATTTTGCACCGCATGATCCGAACATTCCGCCAGCGCATTGCGCTTCGGCTCGATCAACGCGAGCAGGTCAAGCGCGCCGAAACCATCGGCCGCGTCTTCCGCTACCTCGTTACGGTGATCGTGACGCTGATCGCCAGTGTGTCGATCCTCAGCGAGTTCGGTGTCTCGATCGCGCCCATTTTGGGGGCCGCCGGCGTGGTCGGCCTGGCGATCGGCTTCGGTGCACAAAGCCTCGTCAAGGACTATTTCACCGGCTTCTTCCTGTTGCTCGAAAACCAGCTGACAACGGGCGATGTGGTCGAGGTGGGCGACCGAGCAGGGCTGGTCGAGGATGTCACGCTGCGGTATGTGCGCCTGCGCGATTACGACGGCAACGTCCACTTCATTCCCAACAATCTGATCACAACGGTCAAGAACATGAGCCGCGGCTTTGCCCAGGCGGTGATCGACGTCGGTGTGGCCTATCGCGAAAATACCGACGAGGCTTTCGAGGCAATGCGCGCGGTCGGACGTCAGATGCGGGAAGACGCTGGCTTCGGGCCCAAGATACTGGACGATCTGGAGATCGCCGGCGTCGAGCGCTGGGACGACTCCGCGGTCGTGCTGCGGTGCCGTTTCAGGGTAGCGCCGCTCGAGCAGTGGGGCGTCCGGCGAGAATTCCTGCGGCGTCTGAAGAAAGAGTTCGACGCACGGGGCATCGAGATCCCGTTTCCGCACGTGACCTTGTACGCAGGCGTCGGCAAGGATGGCTCGGCGCCGCCGTTCAATTTGCTGCCGCCGCCGCAGCCCGCGGCAGCGGAGGCGGCGCGCGCCTGACCACCCGCACGCGAACACGAGTCGCACTCGGCTACGGCCACGCAAGCTTGGAGTGCTTCGATGAGAAAACGCGGCCCACGCGTCCCGACTGCAGCATCGCCGCCAGCACGCCGCGCCAGCCGAACGTCGCCGTCACCGCTCGCCGCGCACGGCTCGCATACGAGCCGTGCAATGCCTGTGCGCCGTGACGCTCGACCAGCTGCAGGTTGACGACGTTGCCGATCACGCCAAGATGCGTCAGCGCCTGCGGAAAGTTTCCGAGGAACGCGCCGCTGGAGGCATCGACCTCTTCCGCGTACAAACCGACATCGATGGCGCAATTGACGAGCCGCTCGATTGAAGCACGCGCCTGCTCGTGGCGGCCGCAAGCGAGTTCGGCATCGATCAGCCACGAAGTGCATACGAGGAACTCGCCCTCGCCGCCTGCCAGCCCATCCTCGCCGACGTAGCGCGCGAGAAAGTCGCCGCGCCCGAGCACCTGGCGAACGCGGTCGACCGTCCGCTCAAGCGTTCCCTCGGGCAACGGGAAGCCGAGCATCGGCGCCAGTAAAACCGCGGCATCGGTTCCGCCGTCGTACGCCTGGCGCAAGCCTTCATTCGCATCGGGACCGGCGCGCGCGCAGATCTCGGCTGCGATCTGTTGCGCCTCGCTTTGCCACTTGGCATCCAGCAGCTTGGCGGCGCGATCCATCCCCACCCAGCTCATCATCTTTCCATGCACGTGATGGCGCGGCGGCCCGCGCATTTCCCAGATGCCCTGGTCGGGTTCACGCCAATGCGCGGCGATGAACTTGGCGACGGCGGAGAGCAGGCGCCGATACTGCTCGTCGAGATGGCCGCCGAGAGTCTTGTACATCAGCGCGAGATCCAGCATCTGCCCGTACGCATCGATCTGCAACTGCAGATACGCGCCGTTGCCGGTGCGCACTGGTGCGCTGCCTTTGTAGCCTTCGAGATGATCGAGTGTCTTCTCTTCGAGCTGCAAAGCGCCGTCGATGCCGTACATCGGCCGCACGTACGGCAGCGATCGTGCGCACGAGCTCAACAGATAATCGTCGAAGCACTGCGCTTCGCCGCTGTAGCCGAGCACCGCCAGTGCGTACAGCGCGAAAGAGCTGTCGCGCACCCAGCAGTAGCGATAGTCCCAGTTGCGTTCGCCGCCGATCTCTTCGGGCAGCGACGTGGTGGCTGCGGCGACCATGGCGCCGGTGGGCGCGTAGGTCAGCATCTTCAGCGCGAGCGCGCTGCGCATGACCGTGTCCTGATAAGGACCGCGATACCGGCAGTAACCGATCCACTCCTCCCAAAACGCCTGCGTGATCTTGAGGAATTCATCGGCACGCGCGAGCGGCGATTCACCGGCGACGACGCTGTCGGCCAGGACAAGATCGCGCGTTTGACCCGATGCGATCCGAAGCGTGGCGGTGGCCAGATCACCTTCAAGCGAGAAGTCCACATCGCCATATAAAGTGGGCATCTCGATGCCCGCGCGCACGGCGCGTTCGCCAAGGCGAAGTTCCGCTGGCTCGCGTGCAAACCGTCTGGACGGCCTGTACTCGATGTCGAGTTCCATCTCGCCCTGCAGGCCCTCGATCCGCCGCACGATCCAGCCCGGCGCGTTCAGATGAACATAGTCGTGTACGCCGGCATCGAGCTTGCGACCGACCGGCATGAAGTCGGTGAGCGCGACGCTGCCTCGCGCGTCGGTAAACACGGTGCGCAGGATGTTGGTCGCCGGCAGATATGCGCGTGTGCATGCGTATTCGGCGCGCGGCCGAATCGACCAGAACCCGCCTCGACTCGCATCCAGCAGGCGGCAGAACACGGGATCGGCGTCGAAGCGGTGCAATGTTGCCCAGTCGATGCCGCCATCGCGCGCGACCAGCGCGGCGCTGCGGCAATCGCCGATCAGCGCGTAGTCTTCGATCGGACGATAGGTCGCGGCACGCGGCCTATCCATCGTCACGAAACGCGCACCGATTTTTTCGCCTTGCCGGATTTAGCTTTGTCGGCCCACAGGCGGAATCCTCCGGGAAACGCGTCTGCGTTGTCGCCGCGCCGGCACAGCGGCGGCAGTTGCGCGATGTGTTCCGCGTTGCCGCCGCCCAGCACGACATCTTCGGGTTGCAGCGCCGCCGTCAGGCGAACGATGACGTCGGTGACTCGCTCGCGCCATTTGCTCTTACCATCACTCTTGAGCGCAGCATCGCCGACATAGTGTTCGAACGTCTTTTTCTTGTACGGTAGATGCGCGAGCTCCATCGCGACGATCACTTCGTCGACGATCAGGGTGGTGCCCAGGCCGGTGCCGAATCCGAGGAACAGCATGCTGCCGCCGTTGTAGGCGCCGAGTGCCTGCATGGCCGCATCATTGATCATTCGCACCGGGCACTCGAGTGCTGCCTCGTAGTCGAAGTCGACCCAGCCGGTGCCAAGGTTGCGCGGCTCGGCCGTGGGCTGATTGTGTGCGACCGTGCCCGGGTACCCCAGCGCGACCACGTCGTACTTCCAACCGTGCGCCAGCGCATGCACGCCGGCAACCATCTGCTCGGCGGTCAGCTTTGGGCCCGAGGCCATTTTGCGCACCTTCTGATGGCCGGTCGCGAGAATCTTCACATTGCTGCCGCCGACGTCGATAACCAGGACATTCAACTTGATTTCTCCGCGTTTGTTCGCGACGAATCATGCCGCTTTTTTGTGCGATGGATTTGCGTGCTGCACAAGTCTGTTCATGCTGCTGGCCGCGACCATGGAGTGCCGCTAAGCTGCGCCACGGCGACGTAGGGCCTTACAGACCGGAGATGCGGCAGTGAACCAGGGCGCAGCACTGGGCGACGACATGAAGCAGGTCGCCTCGATGATGATGGAGCGCGTGACGCTGTACCTGCCGAGCGTAGTAGGTGCGGTGCTGCTGCTGTTGGCCGGATGGGTGCTGGCCAAAATTCTGCGCGCCGCGACGGGTCGCGTCGTGGCCCTGCTCGATAGCGTGATCGGACGCGTGTTCGGTGTCAGCGTGGCCGAGCGACTGCGCCTGGCGCGCTCGGCCCACGTGCTCGGTACGCTCGTTTTCTGGGCGGTGCTGCTTTTCTTCATCACCGCTGCGACCAACGCACTTGGCCTGGAGACGTTCACGCTGTGGCTGGCACGCCTGCTCGACTACCTGCCCACACTGATCGTCGGCCTGCTGATCGTCGTTGCCGGCTACATCCTTTCACGCTTCGTCGCTGACCTTATCCGCGGCGCGACCGGGAAGCTCGCTCCTGCGCAACGGCAGGTGATTGCGCGCTCGGCGCAGGCCACGATCCTGGTGGCATCGATTCTGGTCGGCGCCGACCAGATCGGCATTCGCATGACGTTCCTCGCGATCTTCGTCGGCATCGCTGCCGCGGCCGTGGGCGGTGGCGTCATCGTTGCGATCAGCCTGGGGGCGCGCACGCATGTGGCCAACCTGATTGGCGCACAACAACTGCAGCAGCATTACGAACTCGGCCAGCGCATTCGCGTGGCCGGCTTCGAGGGCCGCATT
>JBGSWY010000358.1:0-3514 GCA_041751715.1 Burkholderiaceae bacterium | reverse complement strand
GCTGATCGGCGTCATCCTCGATGCCCATTGGAGCGGCGAAGTGATCGGCGGAGTTCGCCAGTATGACGCTGCCGCCTATCAACCCGCCTGGCTGCTCCTTGCAGGCTGGATCGCGATGTCGACGCTGTTGTTGATATTCACACGCGAAACCCGCACGGGGAAGGCCGTCAGTGAAGAACTACAGGCTGATGCATCAGCCCGCTGAACCCTTCCAGAAACTCATCGACCTGATCCGACGTCGGCCCCTGCTCGATCAACTCCTGCACGCTCTTGCGAAAGTGCGCTGCATTTTCGCCGCCGAGGAAAATTTCCTTGCGCAGGTGCTTGTCCATGATTTCGTAGCCGCCGACCGGGCGATCGCCGACCAGCGCCGCGCCTTCGAACTCGAATACGCAGAACTGCGGGCTGTTGTAGATCATTGTGACTGCCATGGCCTCATCCTTTGATGCCGCGTCGGACTGAAACGCTGCGCGCCTCGTTCGGTACACCTACCGCTTACATGCAATATCGGTACCTGGCGGCGCGAATCAAGTGTCGAATCGGAAGCTTTACCAGTTATTGCGGGCGCCGAGAGTGACCGCTGACTGTGGGCGGCCTATTTGCGCCAGAAATCGGGTGTGAACAGCACCAGCACCGCGAACAGCTCGAGTCGGCCGATCAACATCGCGAACGTGCAGACCCACGTTTCGAAACTGTTCAGGACGCCGAAATTGGATGCCGGCCCGACCTGATTCAGCCCGGGGCCGATGTTGTTGACACTGGCGACCGCCGCGGTGAATGCAGTCGTGACGTCCAAGCCGGAAAGCAGCAACAAAAAAGTGAACCAGATGATTGAAGCACCGTAGATCAGCATGAAGGCCAGCACGGCAAAAATCACATTGTTCTCGATTACCTTGCCGCCGATACATACCGGGTTGATCGAACGCGGATGCAGAATGCGAATCATCTCGCGCCGCGCCTGCTTGATCAAAATGACCGCACGAATCATTTTGATCCCGCCTCCGGTCGAGCCTGCGCAGGCGGCGAACCCGCCCGCGAACAGCATGATGACTCCCGCAAAGATCGGCCACAGGTTGTAATCGGCGCTGGAATAACCCGTCGTCGTTGCCACCGAAATCGTATTGAAAAGCGCGTAGCGAAACGCCGATTCCCAGTCTGGGTAAACGTTGTGAACCAGTAAAAACACAGTCATCGTCAGCGCCAGAGCGACGAGCGTGAACACGTACGCACGCGCCTCCGGGTCGCGCCAGTAAGCCCGCAACGAGCGCTGCCGCCAGGCGGTAAAGTGCAATAGAAAGCTGAAACCTGCGAGCGTCATGAAGACGCTCGCCACGTATTCGATCGCCGGCGAATTCCAGTACCCAAAACTGGCATCGTGCGAAGAAAACCCGCCCAGCCCCATCGTCGAGTTCATATGCATGAACGCGTCGCTCCAGTTCATGCCGGCCCAGCGATACGCCAGAAAGCAGGCGAACGACAGCGAGAAGTAGATCGCATACAGTGCCTTCGCGGTATCGGCAATGCGCGGGGTCAGCTTGGTCTCCTTCATCGGCCCCGCGGTTTCAGCCTTGAACGCCTGCGCGCCGCCGACGCCAAGCGCGGGCAAGATCGCCACCATCAACACCAGCACCCCCATGCCGCCGATCCATTGCAGCAACGTGCGCCATACGTTGATCGATCGCGGCAACTGGTCCAGGCCGCTGAGCACGGTGGCTCCGGTAGCGGTCAGGCCGGACATCGCTTCGAAATACGCATCGGTGAACGAAAGGTCGGGCAGCCGCAGCAGCAGCGGCAACGTGGCAAATGCAGGCAGTACCGTCCACACCAGAGTCACCAGCAGAAACCCGTCGCGTATCTGCAGTTCGCGGCGAAAGCGGCGAGTGGCCAGTATCAGCGCCACGCCGCTGCCCGCAGTCACAAACAGCGCGATATTGAACGCTCTTTGCGCACCGTCATCGCCGATCGCTGCGAACGCCAGCGGCACCAGTAGTGCAGCAGCAAACATCGTCAGGACGTAGCCGAGAACGTTAAGTACGGGCAGCGTCGAGCGGGCAAGTGAATTCATTACGAGGGGCCGCGCCTGGCGGGCGCGGGCAGGTGAGTTCTTTACGAGGGGCAGCGCCTGGCGGGCGCGGCATTATGCGCCCGAGTCCTAGGGCATTGCCCTCACGTGTCGGCCCCGGCATCCGCCTTTCTCTGAGAACGGCACCACCGATTGAGTCCCTGCTCGGGCAATCCCTTGTGGGAGCTGCCGACTTCGTTCCGGTAAGCTAAACACCATAAGGTAGTACATAAGATCCGAAAATTTCTCTGGGGCCATGCCGATGCCCCTTACCACTAACCAGAAATAGGAGACGTCATGACAGAACGGCACATTGATGCAGCCAGCCCCAAGGCTGATTCCACTACCGAACCATCGGCAAGCCGCCGCCGTTTCTTCGGGAAAGCTGCGACAGCGGCCGTCGCCGCGCCCTTGGCCGGCTTCCCCATGATCTCGGTGGCGCAGTCGCCGGTCGTCATCAAAATGCAGGGCGCCTGGGGCCCGAACGAGGTCTTCTCCGACATGGCCCAGCAGTACGTCACCCGCGTCAACGAGATGGCCGGCGGCCGCATGCGCGTCGAGTACCTGCCGACGGGCGCCGTGGTCAAGACCTTCGAGATCATGGACGCGGTCAGCAAGGGCGTGCTCGACGCCGGACACCACGTTTCCGGTTACTGGTACGGCAAGTCCAAGGTGGCGTCGCTGTTCGGCACCGGGCCGGTGAACGGAGCGACGCCCGAGATCGGCCTGACCTGGATTTACGCGGGCGGTGGCCAGCAGTTGTGGGACAAGCTCGTCGGCAAGCTGAACCTGAACGTGGTCGGTTTCTTCGCCTTCCCGATGCCGTCGCAGCCGCTCGGATGGTTCAAGAAGCCGGCGCCGCGGACAGCAGCGGGGCTCAAAGGTTTTAAATACCGGACTATCGGTCTGGCGGCGGACCTTCTGCAGGAAATGGGCATGGCGGTCGCGCAACTGCCCGGCGGCGAGATCGTGCCGGCAATGCAGCGCGGCGTGATCGATGCGTTCGAGTTCAATAATCCGACGGCCGACATGCGATTCGGTGCACAGGACGTCGCGAAGTACTACTCGATGGGCTCGTTCCACCAAGCCCAGGAGTTCTTCGAGATCATCTTCAACAAGGACAAGTTCAACGCGCTCGCGCCCGACCTGAAGGCGATCCTGAAGTACGCGGCGGAGGCCGCCTCGTCGGCCAACATGGCGCTGGCCCACGACCAGTATTCGAAAGACCTGCAGGAGCTGATCGTCAAGCACAAGGTGCAGGTCTCGCGCACCACGAGGGACGTCTATCAGGGCCAGCTGAAGGCCTGGGACGTGGTGACCGCCAAGCTCGAAAAGGAAGTCGACATGTTCAAGGAGGTCAACGACTCCTTCAAGGCCTGGTCGCGCCGCGTCGGCTTCTACCACTTCACCAACGAAGCTGACTACAAGATGGCCTTCGAGCACGTGCAGAAG
>JBGSWY010000357.1:0-2110 GCA_041751715.1 Burkholderiaceae bacterium | reverse complement strand
GACCGCCGAGGCAATCGCGCTGGAACCGGCGCTGGCGTCGATGCGCCATCGCATCGTCGGCGCCGATTACTGCGCAGAAGACGAATCGGGCGATGCGCACGCGTACACGCTGCTGCTTGCCGAGCGTTGCGCGCAGCATGGCGTCGAGTTCCTGTTCAATGCGACGGTGCGGCGCGTGCTGGTCGAAGATGGCCGATGCGGCGGAGTCGAGATCGTGCGGGGCGCCAACGCCGATGATGCTGAACGATTATCTGCTGATGCCGTGGTGGCCAGCCTGGGTGCCAGCACGCGCGCGTTGCTGGCTCCGCTCGGGATTCGAGTGCAGATCGTGCCGGCGAAGGGGTATTCCGCGACTTTCGATGTGATCGAGCCGGCGCGCGCGCCGACTATCAGCCTGACCGACGATGAGTACAAGATCGTGTTCTCACGCTTCGGCGGCCGGCTGCGCGTCGCGGGCACGGTGGAACTGGGCGGTAAGGGAGTCGAACTGAATGCGGCGCGTTGCGATGCCTTGACCCGGCGCACACAAGCGCTTTTCCCCGGGGCGTGCGATTTTTCGCAGCCGCGTTATTGGGCCGGGCTGCGGCCGCTGACACCATCAAACGTTCCGTATCTCGGCGCCAGCCGCATCAAAAATCTGTATCTGAACACCGGCCATGGAACGCTCGGATGGACGATGGCTGCCGGAAGCGGGCAGCTGATCACCGACCTGATTGGTGGGCGCCCAACTGCGGTGCCGTTGCCGCCTATCGTCGCGTAACAAAAAAGGGCGCAGCGCGCCCTTTTTTTTTAGCTGCACGGCAGCAGATCACATCGACAACACCCAGCGTGCCAGTGTCTGCGCTTCCTGCTCATTGACTTGCGGATTGGCGGGCATCGGAATCTGGCCCCACACCCCCACGCCGCCTTCACGAATCTTCTTGGCCAGCAGGCCCGCCGCATTCTTGTCCGCCTTGTACTTGGCGGCAATGTCTCGATAGGCAGGACCGACCAGTTTCTTGTCGGCGGCATGGCATGCGAGGCAGTTTTTCTGCTTCGCCAGCTCGGCGCTGGCCAGTGCCGGGGCCGCGATCACCAGCAGGCCGGAGGCAGCCAATACCCTGGCGACCGAAGCGGCTACTGCGAACTTCTTCCTCATTGCTGACTCCATAGGGCACATTGCAGGCTGCAAGTTTAACGGCGAAATCTCCGACCGGTTGACCCCAAATGCGCGTACTGAACCGGCTAATCGAAGGCTATATTTGCAGCCAATTGCGTAAGCACGGGTAACACAATGTGGTTTATCTGGCTCGGTGTGGCGTTGATTATCCTGAAGGTTCTGGAGATCAGCGTTTTCGGCGAAGTATCGTGGTGGTGGATCGTGATGCCGTTCGGCGTCGGTTTCTTGTGGTTCGAGCTGGTCGAAAAGCGGCTCGGGATGGACAAGAAAAAAGCGTTTGACGAGATCGACAAGGCCAAGAAAGATCGCATCAAGAAACGCCTGGAAGTCGAGAAAGGGACGCGACTGAGGCGGTAGGTTGCGCCTCGCGGTGCGGCGCGCAAGCGTTGGGCGGAGCTGTCCTGCCTGGCCGGCGGTCGCTTCGCGAGTACCGCAGAGAAGGCACGAAGTGCCCGACGACTAGGAGGGGCAGCTGCGTCAGCCGCTGCTGCGCGCTATCACTGCAACTCAACCGAACAGGTTTTCGTCCGTGATCGCACCCTTGCTCGCAGTCGATGCCATCTTCGCGAACTTTGCCAGTACGCCTGTCGTATAGCGCGGCTTCGGTTGTTTCCACGCCGCGCGCCGGCGCGCGAGCTCGGCTTCTGCAACATTGAGTTGCAGAAGCAACTTGTGCGCATCGATCGTAATCGAGTCGCCTTCATTGACCAGCGCCAGATTGCCGCCGACGTAGGCTTCGGGTGCCACATGGCCGACGACCATGCCCCAGGTGGCGCCCGAGAACCTGCCGTCGGTAATCAGCCCGACGCTTTCGCCCAGTCCTTTGCCGATCAGCGCCGAGGTCGGCGCCAGCATCTCGCGCATGCCCGGCCCGCCCTTCGGGCCCTCGTAGCGAATCACCATCACATTGCCCGGCTTGATGCGGTCGGCGAGGATGGCGTCGAGCGCGGC
>JBGSWY010000356.1:0-1889 GCA_041751715.1 Burkholderiaceae bacterium | reverse complement strand
GCGGCCGGAGCTTCAGCCGCTGGTCGGCGACCTGCGCGCGATGCTGCGCGATCTGCGCACCGAGCGCCGATCGCAGGATGCGAGCACGATCACCTGGGCCCCGGCGACGCTGCGCTCGCTGCTGAATGAGCGGCTGCGCGGCGACGAGATCATCGTCGTGTCCAATCGCGAGCCGTACATTCACTCGCGCGGCGCCAGCGGCATCGAGGTGCAGCGCCCCGCTAGCGGATTGGTGACTGCGGTCGAGCCGGTAATGCGAGCCTGCTCCGGAACGTGGATCGCGCATGGCAGCGGCTCCGGCGATCGAGAAAGCGTCGACAGGAACGATCATCTGCAGGTACCGCCGGCGAATCCTTCGTACACGCTGCGCCGCCTCTGGCTTACGCGCGAGCAGGAAAGCGGCTATTACTACGGCTTCGCCAACGAAGGCCTGTGGCCGCTGTGCCATATCGCGCATGTGCGACCGGTGTTTCGCGACGGCGACTGGACGCAGTACCGCGCGGTGAACGCACTGTTCGCCGACGCCGTGGTGGAGGAGGCGAAAACTCCCGATCCGGTCGTCCTGGTGCAGGACTATCACCTCGCCCTCGTGCCCCGCATGATCCGGGCGCGGCTGCCGCGCGCCACCGTGATTACCTTCTGGCATATCCCATGGCCCAACTCGGAATCGTTCGGCATCTGTCCGTGGCGTGACGAGATACTCGACGGCCTGCTGGGCAGCACCATCGTCGGCTTTCACACACGCTTTCACCGCAACAACTTCCTGCAGACGGTCGACCGCTTTCTCGAAGCGCGCATCGACTACGAGGATTCGACCGTCTCGTTCGGCGGCCATTTGACGCAGATCGAAAGCTTTCCGATCTCGATCGCGTGGCCGGACCCGTCGGCGGCCCGGCTGCCGGTGGAAGAATGCCGGCAACAGATTCGCCAGCGTCTGAGCGTTCCCACCGAGCAACTGCTGGTGCTCGGCATCGATCGGCTTGACTACACCAAGGGGATCATCGAGCGGCTGCGTGCGGTGGAGCGCCTGTTCGAGATGCATCCGCAGTGGATCGGCCGCCTGACTTTTGTCCAGATCGCGGCGCCGAGCCGGTCGTCGCTGGATGAATACCAGCGCTTCGAAGGTCAGGTGCGCATGATCGCTGCCAGCATCAACCGGCGCTTCGGCGAGGCTCACTATCAACCCGTCGCGCTTTTGATCGAACATCACACTGCCGAAGCGGTCGAGATCTACTACCGGGCGGCCGACGTCTGTGTGGTCACCAGTTTGCACGACGGAATGAATCTGGTGGCCAAGGAGTTCGTGGCGGCACGTGACGACAACGCCGGCGTGCTCGTCCTGAGCCAGTTTGCCGGCGCCGCGAGCGAGCTCCATGAAGCGCTGATTGTCAATCCGTATCACGTCGAGGAGGTGGCCGGGACACTGAATCGGGCACTTACGATGCCGGCGTCCGAACAGCGCGAGCGCATGACAGCGCTGCGCCAGTACGTTCAGGAGTTCAACGTCTACCGCTGGGCGGGGCGGATGCTGCTCGAAGCAGCGCGGCTGCGGCAACGCGAGCGCATCGCAGAGCGAATCGGCGAAGGGGTGGCGGAGCAGACATGAGCGCTCCGAACGGCCACCCTATGGAGGCTGCGGTCCCTCTTGGAGGGACCGCACGCAGCGCGATCGAGCTAATGAGCCGCTTCGCGGGACGGCGCGCAGCGCCAAGGGTGCATCGATGATCAGGCCGCTGCTTTCGGCCGTTGGGGAAGCCGAGCTCGCGGGCCTGGCCACCGAGCGGTCGTTGTACGCGTTCGATTTCGACGGGACGCTTGCACCGATCGTGGCTTTTCCGGATCAGGCGCATATCACGGTTGCGGTGAGCCGCCTGCTGGTCTCACTGGCG
>JBGSWY010000355.1:0-6455 GCA_041751715.1 Burkholderiaceae bacterium | reverse complement strand
CAGTCGATAGATGCGCTCGCCCGACCGTGGGTCGGAACGGATCGACGAGACAACGAGCATCAGATCGGGTGAGTACCAGCGCTCCGACACGATTTCGATCGGCAGCTTGTTGCCGACACGCCCCGCCGGAATGGTCCAGGTAGTCCTGTTGCCGTCGGCGCGCACGCCATCGAAGTCGCGGCTGACGAGCGTGGTCGTCTTTCCGGGTCCCGGTGGCGCCAGCGTCGGCACCGGAAGCGGCGGCAGCGTGTGGCTTTCCTGATGCCCCTCGCTGAAACGAATCACTTCGACGTGTTGATCGACGCGCGCCTGTGCGGCTGCCGCCTGACGCGCAGCGATCACGTTGTGCTCGCCACGCATCCTGTCCGCAAACTCGCGCGCCCACTGCCGCATTTCCTCGGCCCATGATCGTGCTTCATCAGCACTCATGTTGGGCGGCTGCACCGGCTTTGGCGGCATCGGCGCAGCGCCGGTAGGCGGTACCGGCGGTGCGGGTGGAATGGGCGCTCGCGGCACCGACCGAAGTTCGCGCGCAGTCTTTCTCTGCATGTTGAGCACATAACGTTTGCCTGCAACAACATCGTTAATGAACACGATGCCGCTCGATTGTTCCTGGCGTGTGCGGCCCTCGCTGTCGCGAAACAGCTTGACGGTCGAACTGCGGTCGATACGGTTGCCATCGGCGAGTGTTTGCCGCGTCTCATTGACCGCGGCGGCGGTGTAAGGCGCCGCTTTGACGACACCGCGCCCGCCCATCCCGGAGGACACGAACGTCGTCATGTCTTCGCCCGCAAGATCGGCCAGCCCTAACAGTGGAACCGGCGGAACCGGTGGCACCGGTGGCGTTGCAATAGTGGGTTGTGCGGCTGCTGCAAGCGACAGCGACAGCAGGTAACCCGTAACGGCAATCTTCATCATCATCCCTTTCATTCGGCAAAGCGCACGGCCAGCACGATTCCGGCACGTGACATCAACAGTTCGGCGGGGATCGTCTGATCGGCTCGCGCCGGATCGAACGGCAGTCCGTAGTCCGCCAGCGCGGCGCGCGAAATCTGCGACGACACCAGCACCGGAGACCGCTCGGCCTCGACCGCTTCCGATGCGACGAGCGCGAAGAACGGCGTGGCGGCTGCCGGTTGAGCAGCTTCATCCGAAGCAAGCACGACGATCGCAATCGTGATCAGCAGACACGCTGCCAGCGCCATCGGAAGGCGGAACCAGGATTTCCATACGAACCGCGGGCTCTCGCGCTCCAGGTTGCGCAACGCGGCCACCGATTGCAGAGCTCGCCGCTCGCGGAGTCGATCGAGCACGCGCTGTTCAATCAGATCGCCCGGCCTACGTTGCGCAATGTCGGAACGCGCCGCTGCCAACCATTGATCAAGTTTTTGTTCACTCATCGCATGCAACCTCGTGTTCTTTCAGCATCAGCGCCAATCTAGCTTTCGCCCGCGACAACCGGGAGCGCACTGTGCCGAGTTCGATGCCGGCAGTCGCCGCGGCATCCACGTACGACATCTCCTGCAGTTCAACCAGAATCAACACTTCCCTGAACGGTGCCGGCAGGCGTCGCACCGCCGCATACAGTCGCTGCAGCGCCTGGCTGCGCTCGAGGGTCTCGTCGGGCAGATCGGGCGCATCGCCATCGCTGTTTCGTTCCGCCAGCTCGGCGATGTCATCCACCGCTCGCATTCGTGTATCGGTGGCACGATAGGCACGAAAGCGCGCGATACCGCACAGGTATGCCGTCAGAGACCCACGCGTCGGGTCATAACTGTCGGGGGCTTCCAGCAGCCCAATGAACGTTTCCTGCGTAACGTCGGCCGCCAACGCTTCCGATCCGGTCAAGAGCCATGCGAAGCGGAAGACCGCGGCGCTATGGCGCCGATAAAGCGCAGTGAACGCTTTTTCATCGCCGGCACGTGCCAATCGCAACTCGATCTCGTCGCTCGGAACGCTGGCCGCGAATGTATCAACTGCGGGTGGATCAAACGCCACGAAGTTTCTCGCGTTGTTCATCTTTCTGTTATTGCGGGCGACGGGTCGAAAAGTTCCCGCGGAGAAGATTACTTCTGCAGCAACCGCTGCTCCGCCAGTTCGAGCGCCTCTGGCACGCCGCGCAGCACGACCACGTCGCCGGCCTGCAACCGCATCTCCGGGCTGGGATCGGCGCCTCGAATGCCGCGCCTTCGCACCGAGGTGACTTCGGCACCGACCGCCGCGAGGCCGAGGTCCTGCAAGGTTTCGCCCACGGCGGCGGCACCGGCATCGATCGGCACCGAATGCAGGCGCTCATGAGCCTCATCATCGATCGTTTCCTCGTCACCGCTTTGAAAGTATCCGCGCAGCAGCCGATAGCGTTGATCGCGCGCTTCGCGTACGCGTTTGACCACGCGCGACAGCGGCACCCCCAGCAGCACCAGTGCGTGCGAGCCGAGCATCAGGCTGCCCTCAAGAATCTCGGGCACCACTTCGGTGGCGCCGGCGCGGGTCAGCCGCTCGAGATCGTGATCATCCTGGGTGCGGACGATCACTGCGAGCGCCGGATTCAACTCGTGCACGTGATGCAGCACTTTGAGCGCGGAGCTGGTGTCGGCATAGGTGATGACCAGCAACGATGCGCGCATGATGCCGGCGGCGACCAGCGCTTCGCGTCGCGCGGCATCGCCGTATACAACGGATTCTCCGGCGACTGAGGCCTCGCGAACGAGATCGGGATCGTGCTCGAGCGCGACGAACGGAATGTTTTCCTGCTCGAGCATCTTGCCCAGGTGCTGCCCGCTGCGGCCGAAGCCGCAGATGACCACGTGTCTATCGGTCGCGATCGAGCGCTGCGCAATGTTCGCGATTTCAAGCGATTTGAGCAGCCATTCCGACGAAGCAAGCCGCAGCACGATGCGATCCGAGTGCTGCAACAGAAACGGCGCGGCGAGCATCGACAGCAGCATCGCCGCCAGCACCACCTGCAACACCAGCTCGTCAATCAGCCCGAGTCCGCCGGCCTGGCCGAGCAATACGAACCCGAATTCACCGGCAGTCGCCAGCGCCAGAGCGGTCCTGATCGAGGTGCCGGCGGTCGCGTTGAAACTTCGCGCGAGCACGAAGATCAGGCCGAACTTGAATGCCACGGGCACGATCAGGGCCAGGATGACCCAGCCGAAATTGTCGATCACGACTCTCGCGTTCAGCAGCATGCCGATCGTGACGAAGAACAGCCCGAGCAGCACGTCGCGAAACGGCTTGATGTCCTCTTCCACCCGGTGCTTGAACTCGGTCTCCGAAATCAGCATGCCGGCGATGAATGCACCGAGCGCCAGCGAGAGTCCGGCCTGCTCGGTAATCCAGGCCAGCGCCAGGGTCACGAATAGCAGGTTGAGCGTGAACAGTTCCTGCGATTGGCGGCGCGCGACGGTATGAAACCACCAGCGCATCGCACGTTGTCCGCCGACCAGCAGCAGCGTCAACAGCACCGACGCCTTCAACAGCGCAATCAGCAGGGTTTGCGCCAGAACACCCGCCTCGGCACTGAGTGCCGGCACGATTACCAGCAGCGGGACCACGGCGAGATCCTGAAACAGCAGGACCCCGACGATGCGCTTGCCATGCTCCGTATCGAGTTCCACTCTCTCGGCCAGCGTCTTCATCACGATCGCAGTCGACGACATCGCCAGTGCGCCGCCGAGCGCAAACGCACCGGCCAGGCTTACATTGAAGTAGCCGCCGATCAGCCACCCTGCGACCAGCGTGATCAACACGGTGAGCACCACCTGCGCGCCCCCCAGGCCGAGCACGGTGCGCCGCATCGCCTTCAGCTTCGGCAGCGAAAACTCGAGGCCAATCGAAAACATCAGGAACACGACACCGAACTCCGCCAGATAGCGCGTGTCTTCAGTGTCTGGCACCCAGGCCAGCGCATGGGGGCCGATCAGGATGCCGACCGCCAGATACGCGAGCAGCGGCGGCAAATGCAACAGGCGAAACGCCACGACACCGGCAACGACGGAAGCGAGCAATAGCAGCGCGAAGTCAAGACCTGATGTCATCTACCGAGCGCAAGTCAGCAAGCAGAGATTTCTAGAAGACGCGAGCGGCGCGCCGAGAGCAAAAGCCGTGCCAGAGAAAAGCTGCGGTGTATTATCGCTGGCCTCCGTAGATGCGACGTCCGTGACCTCTCCCAGCCTCGTTGCGACCCCCGGCGCACTCGCTATCGCGCGCGAGGTGCTGCAGATCGAAGCCCAGGCCGTCGCCGCATTGACTGACCGTATCGACGGTGCATTTTCGAAGGCAGTCGACCTGCTGCTCGCATGCGATGGCCGCGTCGTCGTCAGCGGCGTCGGCAAGAGCGGACATATCGCGCGCAAGATCGCCGCCACGCTGGCATCGACTGGAACGCCGTCGCTGTTCGTGCATGCGACCGAAGCGGTGCATGGGGACCTTGGAATGATTACGCAGCGTGATGTGCTGCTGGCGTTCTCGTACTCGGGGGAAGGAGATGAGCTGTTGACGATGCTGCCGGTGGCCAAGCGCCAGGGAACGCCGTTGATCGCCATCACGGGCAACCCGTCGTCCGCGCTGGCGAGGCTGGCCGATGTGCACATCGATGTGCACGTTGAGAAAGAGGCATGCCCGCTCAATCTCGCACCCACTTCGTCGACCACCGCCATGCTGGCAATGGGCGACGCGCTGGCGATTGCGTGTCTCGACGCGCGCGGCTTCGGACCGGCCGACTTTGCGCGAGCTCATCCCGGCGGCGCACTCGGCCGCAAGCTCCTGACCTTTGTGCGCGATGTGATGCGCACCGGCGACCGGATTCCCACGGTCGGCGTGGGTGCAAGCGTGATGGAAGCGCTGCACGAGATCACGCGCAAGCACATCGGCGTCACAGCGGTCGTCGATGAGCGCGGCGTACTGACAGGGATTTTTACCGACGGCGATCTGAGACGTCTGCTGGAGCAAGTGGGCGACGTGCGCGGCGCCAGGGTGGCCGACGTCATGACGCGCGATCCGCTGACGATCTCGCCGGATGTCCTGGCGGCCGAAGCGGCGCAGACGATGGATGCGCGCCGCAAGAATGTGTTGCTGGCCGTGAACGAAGCGGGCGAACTGGTCGGTGCACTGAGCATGCCTGATCTTCTGGCGGCGAAAGTGATCTGAATGCTGGCGAAAACGTTGACTGCCGAGCAACGCGCCGCGCGCGTGCGATTGATGGTTCTCGATGTGGACGGCGTGTTGACCGATGGGAGGCTTTATCTGGGCCCGCAAGGTGAAGCGATCAAGGTATTCGACGTGCGTGACGGGCACGGCATCAAGATGTTGATCAACGCGGGCGTTGAAGTCGCCTGGCTATCTGCGCGCGCCTCAGACATCGTCGCTGCCCGGGCGCGCGAGCTCGGCGTACAGCGCGTGCTGCAGGGCCGGTCGGATAAGGCAGCGGCGTTTGCGACCCTGCTGGCCGATGTGGCTGTTGCCGGCGACGAAAGCGGATACATCGGCGATGACCTTCCCGACCTGCCCGCGATGCGCGCCGCCGGCTTTGCCGTGACTGTCGCCGACGGCAGCGACGCCGCGAAGTCGGCAGCGCACTGGATCGCACCGCTCCCGGGTGGCCGCGGCGCCGTACGGGCGCTCGCCGAGTTCATCCTGTGCGCGAAGGGAATTGATCCTCAGATGATGGTGCAAGGATGAACCGAACCACGCTCAAAGCGGCGCACGAAGTACGCACGTACCCGTTGCCTTTGTACTTGCGCCGCCCGCGCGGCCGCCCGAAGGGCGGCGCACTCGCTAATCGCGACGAGTGCATGTGCGAGCCGCAGGCTCGCGTACACGAGGAGCGCTGCCCGTGAAAGATCGGATCACCGGGTTCATCGCGATCTTGCTGCTGGCTTCGCTCGCAGCAATCAGCTACTGGTATTCGCAGAGCACGCGGCTGAAAAACCTGGGCAGTCCGGTATCGCTCGAAGGCCCCGACTTTGTCGTCAGCGGCGTCACGCTTACCCAGTTCGACAACACCGGCCGCGCGACTAACCGGCTGCACGCGGAGCAGCTTGAGCACTTCGCGGTCGGCGATCGCGCGGAGCTGACCCAACCGCGATTGATCAGCTTGCGGCCCGGCCAGCCGCAACTTGAAGCGCGCGCGAAGAATGCTCGTCTCGAAGAAGGCGGCGAGCGTGTGCTGTTATCGGGCGACGTGGTGATCACGCGCGCGCCGGGCGCCGATGGTGCGCCACCGATGCAATTACGAACCGAGCGCCTGGTGGCACTTCCCGATCTCGATCGGTATTCGACCGACGCTGCCGTCGAAATCGATCGCGGCGACTCGGTCGTACGTTCGATCGGCATGGATTACGACAATATCGAGCGCGTCGTCAAATTCCGCTCGAACGTGCGCGGCACGATCGCGCCGGCCGAACCCGGCGAGGCAGCACAATGAAAACCTGGCTGGTGGCAACTGCAGT
>JBGSWY010000354.1:0-3353 GCA_041751715.1 Burkholderiaceae bacterium | reverse complement strand
CGAAGCCGGTGATTCGCGTGCAAACGCTCGCCGGCATCATCGAGCCGCGGCTGCAGGAAAATGGCGAAGTGTCGGTCTACATGGGCACGCCGCGCTTCGATCCAGCCGAAGTTCCCTTCGACATGGCCGGCCTGACGCCGTTCGTCGAACAGGATGAGGCGCTGTGGCCGCTCGATATCGGACACGAAGTGACGATCGCAGCGCTATCGATGGGCAACCCGCACGCCGTCCAGACCGTCGACGACGTCGCTACCGCGCCGGTGGCGGCAGAAGGCCCGCTGATCGAGCATCATCGCCGCTTTCGAGATCGGGTGAATGCCGGCTTCATGCAGATCATCGATCGGCATTGCATCAGCTTGCGCGTGTGGGAGCGTGGCGCCGGCGAGACGCTGGCCTGCGGCACGGGCGCATGCGCGGCCGTCGTCAGCGGTATTCGGCGCGGATTGCTCGATACTCCGGTTAAAGTGCGCGCGCGCGGCGGTGAGCTCATGCTTGAATGGCAGGGCACGGGCTCGGTGCTGATGACCGGCACGGCCACCACCGTATTCAAAGGGCAAATCGAGATCTGATCACACCATGACCACTCTGCAGGCTCAGGATATTGCGCACTATCTGGCGCGCCACATCGATTTTTTCGAACAGCATCCGCAACTGCTGTCGCAGATGCAGTTGCCGCATCCGCACGAGGGCCAGGCGATTTCACTGGTCGAGCGCCAGTCGCTGATGCTGCGTGAAAGAGTCAAGGCGCTCGAAAGCAGGGTCGCCGAGATGGTGCGCCACGGACAGGAAAACGACGCGATCGCCGACAAGCTGGTCGTATGGGTGCGCTCGCTGTTGAGCGAAACGGACGATGAGGCGCTGCCCGACACGCTGATCGGGGAATTGAAGCGCATCTTCGAAGTGCCGTATGCCGGACTGCGTCTATGGCGTGTGAAGCCCGAACTGGATGCGCTCGATTGCGCACACGCGGTGCAAGTCGACACCGTCAGCTTCGCGAACAGCATGCGGGTTCCGTTCTGCGGCTCGAACGTCGGCTTCGAGGCGGCGTCCTGGCTGGAGCAGGACGGCGAAGTGAAAAGTCTGGCCCTGCTTCCGCTTCGGGTGGGAGCAGACCCGCAAACATTCGGTCTATTGGTGCTCGGTTCGGCCGACGCCGATCGATTTCAATCGACCATGGGCACCGCGTTTCTGGAGCGGATCGGCGAGCTGGCCAGCGCCGCGCTGGCACGCCTGCGCGGTTGATCTGAATCGATGACGAGCGAGCTGGTCCATGCCTTTCTGATCGAGCTGGCGACGCAGCGGCGCGCATCGCGGCACACACTGGCCGCGTACCGGGCAGACCTCGGCAAGCTGATTGAATTGGCCGGCAATCAATCGCCCGCCTTATCGCTCGCTGCGCTGACGGCGCATGACATCCGCCGCTTTATCGCACGGCTGCATTCCGCCGGCCTGGCTCCCGCTTCGATCGCCCGCACCCTGTCGGCGTGGCGTTCGCTGTATCGATGGTGTTGCGAGCGGGGCGAGGCGTCGGTCAATCCGGTCGTCGGTGTGCGCGGGCCGAAGCGCGCCAAGCGATTGCCCAAGGCGCTGTCGGCCGATCAGGCGGTGATGTTTGCGAGCGCACCGGCCGAATCTTCGCTGCTGACGTTGCGCGACCATGCCATCGTCGAGCTGCTGTATTCGAGCGGGCTCCGGTTGTCCGAGCTGGTCTCGCTCGATCATCGCTACTTCGATGCGGCGCGTTCAATGCCGGCTTCAAGAAGCTGGATCGATCTCGCCGCGGCAGAGGCAACCGTGGTCGGCAAGGGCGGCAAGACGCGCACTGTGCCGATCGGCGGGCCGGCGCAACAGGCCCTTTCGATCTGGCTTGCTGCACGCTCGACGCTGCCCGCAGTCGATGATCGGCCGCTGTTCGTCACGGCAGGCGGTGCGCGGCTATCGGCGCGCAGCGTGCAGTCGCGGCTGGCGCGGTGGTCGCGCCAGCTCGGCCTGGGCGTGCACGTGCACCCGCATGTGCTACGGCACAGTTTTGCATCGCATCTGCTGCAATCCAGCGGCGATCTGCGCGCGGTTCAGGAACTGCTCGGGCATTCGAACATCGCAACGACGCAGATCTACACCCGGCTCGACTGGCAGCATCTGGCCAAGGCGTATGACGCGGCCCACCCGCGCGCCCGGCGCCGTAGCGGCTAAGCGGCGCTCGCGACACACATTTCCACTAAACTCTCGCCCCTTCGCGGAGCGCAGTCTCCGTTTTTTGCGGGGCAGTTATGAATCCAAGTGCGGATGCGAATACCAGTGTGCCGCCGGTTCCGGTCACCGTACTCACGGGGTTTCTGGGCGCCGGCAAGACCACGCTGCTCAATCGCATCCTGACCGAGCAGCACGGTCACAAGATCGCGGTCATCGAAAACGAGTTCGGCCCGGAAGGGATCGACAACGAGCTGCTGGTCTCCGATACCAGCGAGCAGATCGTCGAAATGAACAACGGGTGCATCTGCTGCACCGTGCGCGGCGACCTGGTGCGCATCCTGAACGATCTGAAAGCAAAGCGTCAGGCAGGCGAGCTGGCGTTCGAGCGTGTGATCATCGAGACGACCGGCATGGCCAACCCGGGGCCGGTGACGCAAACGTTCTTCATGGACGATGCGATTTCGAGCTACTACCTGCTCGACGCGGTGATCACGGTGGTCGATGCCAAGCACGGGCACGCTACGCTCGACCAGCAGCCGGAGGCGCAAAATCAGGTCGGATTCGCCGATCGGATCCTGATGAGCAAGACCGATCTGGTGTCCGAGTCCGATGCGCAATCGCTGAAGGACCGCCTGGTGCAGATGAACCCGCGGGCACCTATCAGGGCGGTGAACTTCGGCGAAGTGCCGATCAACGAAGTGCTCGATCTGCGCGGATTCAATCTGAACGCGATTCTCGAGATCGATCCGGAGTTCCTCGCGGGCGAGCATCCGCACGCCAAGAGCGACGGCGCGCAGCATGACAATGCGCATCATCACCACGGCGATCATCATGATCACCATCACCACGACGACGCAATCAAGGCGTTCGTATTTCAGTCGAAGCGTCCGTTCGACCCGGCGAAGCTCGAGGAGTATCTGGGCGCCCTGACTCAGGTTTACGGGCAGGACATGCTTCGGTATAAAGGCGTGCTTTTCATGAACGGCAGCAACCGCCGGACCATTTTCCAGGGCGTGCACATGTTGATGGGCGCCGACGTAGGGCGCCCCTGGGCGACCCATGAAAAGCCTTCCAGCAAGGTTGTCTTCATCGGCCGCAATCTGCCGAAGGACGCGATCATCAAGGGTCTTGAAGCGTGCCTGGCACGTTAAGGATCGCTC
>JBGSWY010000353.1:0-2246 GCA_041751715.1 Burkholderiaceae bacterium | reverse complement strand
TGACGATATCAAGGAGCGCGATCAGCTGGAGATCTTCGAAGTGCAGGAAGTGGCGCGGACACTATCGTGAGATTGCCAAATGAAACCAGCTACCAAACCCGGCCGCAGCCTGCGCATTGCCGATCAGATCCAGCGCGACGTTGCCGAGATGATCCAGCGCGAGGTTTCGGTTCAGCGCGCTGGCCTCGTTACGCTGACCGGCGTTGAACTGACGCCCGACTATGCGCATGCGAAGGTGTACTTCTCGACGATCGGTGCGCCGGTGGAAGTGGCGCAGCAGGTGTTGAACGACAAGGCCGGTTACTTTCATTCCTTGTTGTTCAAACGTCTGATGATTCACACGATCCCGCGGCTGTCGTTCGTGCACGATGAATCGATCGAGCGCGGCATCGAGATCGACCGCCTGATCGAGCAGGCGAACAGGCAAGCGCCCGAATAGGAGATAAAGTGGGCAGGTCGCGCGGCGCACGCGGGGATCGAATAAGCGGCGTGCTGCTGCTCGACAAGCCGGGCAGCATGACCTCCAACTCAGCGTTGCAGGCCGCGCGCCGCTTGCTGAATGCGGCGAAGGCGGGGCACACCGGCACGCTTGATCCGATGGCCACCGGGTTGTTGCCGCTGACCTTCGGCGAGGCGACCAAGTTTTCGGCTGATCTGCTCGATGCCGACAAGTCGTATCGTGCGACGCTGCAGCTCGGTGTCACGACCAGCACCGGGGACGCCGACGGCGAAGCGCTCGAAACCCGCGCGGTCAACGTTTCGAGCGCTGAGCTTGAAGCAGTGCTGTCACGCTTTGTGGGCACTATTGAGCAAATTCCGCCGATGCATTCGGCGCTGAAGCGCGATGGCCGGCCGCTGTACGAACTGGCACGCGCGGGGATCGAGATCGATCGCGCGCCGAGGCAGGTGATGGTGTATCGACTGGCAGCGGTCGGGCAAAGCGGCAGCCTGGCAGTGGTCGATGTCGCCTGCAGCAAGGGAACCTATGTGCGAGTGCTGGCTGAAGACATCGGACGAGCACTCGGTTGCGGCGCGCATCTGGCGGCACTGCGTCGCACCCGCGCGGGGCGGCTGGATGTCGATGATGCGGTGACACTGTCGGCACTCGAGGCGATGACTACTGAGGCGCGGCGTTCGCTGCTGCTTCCCGAGGACGAACTGCTTGCATCGCTGGCAGCAGTCCGGCTTGACGAAGCGTTGGCGGAGCGTTTTCGGCAGGGCCAGCGCCTGGCGATGGAAGCCGAGCCGCGCGGCCATCGAGTGCGGGTGTATGCCGGCATCAACGAATTACTCGGCACGGCGACCATCAACCAATGGGGCGTCGTCGAGCCTGAACGACTGATTTCGAAAGAAAAGAGCCACTGATGAAACGTCCAATCCGCAACGTCGCGATCATCGCGCACGTCGATCACGGCAAGACCACGTTGGTTGACAAGCTGCTGCGGCAGTCCGGCACTTTTCGGGAGAATCAGCAGCTGACCGAGCGCGTGATGGACAGCAACGACCTCGAGCGTGAGCGCGGCATCACGATCCTCGCAAAAAACTGCGCGGTCGACTACGAAGGCACGCACATCAACATCGTCGACACGCCGGGGCATGCCGACTTCGGCGGCGAGGTCGAGCGCGTGCTGTCGATGGTCGATGGTGTGCTGCTGCTGGTCGATGCGGTCGAAGGGCCGATGCCGCAGACGCGCTTCGTCACGCGCAAGGCGCTGGCGCAGGGGCTGAAACCGATCGTCGTCGTCAACAAGATCGACCGGCCGGGAGCGCGCCCCGACTGGGTGGTCAACCACACGTTCGATTTGTTCGACAAGCTCGGAGCGACCGAGGAGCAGCTCGACTTCCCGGTGATCTACGCATCCGCGCTGCATGGATACGCGGGCACGTCGCCCGACGTGCATTTGAAGAAAGAGCAGGGCGACCTGAAGCCGCTGTTCGAAGCGATCTTGGCGCATGTGCGCGTGCGCGACGACGATCCCGACAAGCCGCTGCAGCTCCAGATCTGTTCGCTCGACTACTCGAGCTATGTCGGCAAGATCGGTATCGGCCGCATCAGCCAGGGACGGCTGCGCGCCGGGCAGGAGGTGCTGGTCATGCATGGTCCTGAAGGTGCGCAAAACGCGCCGACCACCCGGGGCCGCATCAACCAGGTGCTGACGTTCAAGGGGCTCGAGCGGCAGGTTGTCGAGGAAGCGATTGCCGGCGACATCGTGCTGATCAACGGTCTCGACGACATCGGCATCGGT
>JBGSWY010000352.1:0-3534 GCA_041751715.1 Burkholderiaceae bacterium | reverse complement strand
GCTCGCCTCGGTCGCCGCCGCGCCCGCGGCGACGACGGGTACGTCGTGGTCCGCGGGTGTTGCCATCCGGCGGTCGCTCGCCCCTGTTTCCATCGGCGTCATCAGCGTCGCTGTCGTCGGCAACATTGCCAGCGCCGGCTACGTTGCCGTTGACGTCATCCGCATAGTGTTCGTCCGGCGCCTGGGGAGCGGGCGGCTCGACCGGAGTCGATTCGTCGGGAGGCATGGAAGTGTTCATCAAGGAGGCACGATCAGGACAAAGGTTGTGAGGTGAACGGCGGGGCCGCCGCAGACTGTGATTCGGAGATCGGGCGCGGCACACTTTCGGATCGCGCCGCAGGCGCTGAGTCGGCAAACTGCAATTCGAACTCGGCCGGCGCTTCACCTGCATTTTGCAGCGGCGGCAGTTCGTCCAGCGAATGCACGCCTAGATCGTTCAAGAACTCGGGCGTAGTACCGAACAGCGCCGGTCGGCCGGGCGTTTCGCGCTGGCCGATGACTTCGATCCAGCCACGCTCCTCGAGCGTTCTGATGACCGGGCCCGAGACCGTCACACCACGCAGCTCTTCGATATCGCCGCGCGTTACCGGCTGCCGGTAGGCAATGATCGCCAGAGTTTCGAGCACGGCTCGCGAATATTTCGGCGGACGCTCCGGATTCAAGCGGTCGAAATACGCACTCATCGACGGCGTACTTTGAAAACGCCACCCCGATGCGAGCGCGACGAGTTCCAGGTTGCGGCCGCTCCAGTCGGTGCGCAACTCATCAAGCAGAGCCCGTACCGTGTCGGCGTTCAACTCGTCATTGAACAGCCGTCGCAAGTCGGGCACAGACAGCGGCTGCTCGGCAGTGAGCAGTGCCGCTTCAACAATAAGCTTGGCCTCGTAGGTATTCATCAGCTCCAAACGGAGTTATGCCAACTACGCTTCGTCAGCGGCGCGCTCGCCATGCCTTGGCAGGCAGCGCATCGCTCAAAGAACACAGCAAGATGCCTGAACAAATTCGGATTACGTTCGCTTCGTGCGGCTGAAGTGTTGGTCTAAGGAGCCGAGCGCGGAATCGGACGTTCCGGCAATGCTGCCGGCTTCGACGCGCGATGATTTCGCTGCGCTGGCCGACTTAACCTTGATGTCAAACAAGTCTATCACGGTGAAATCGCGGCACAAGGGATCCAGTCAGTTAAGCCCCGACCGCTTGCTATTCTTTTCCACACTGTATACATTACCAGTATGTGAACGTCGCCTTGAATACACCATGACTGCACGCTCAGCATCGCTTCCTACGATCGACCCGACGCCGCGGCAGACGGAGATTCTCGAATTCATCCGGCAGACGCTCACAGAGAGCGGCGCACCGCCGACGCGCGACGAAATCGCTCAGGCGTTCGGTTTTCGCTCGCTGAATGCCGCCGAACAGCATCTGCAGGCGCTGCGGAAAAAGGGATTGATCGAGCTGGTTGCCGGAACTTCGCGCGGTATTCGACTGAAGGACAGCGTGCGCGAATTAATGCTTGCAGCGCAGGAAAGCGGCCTGCCGTTGATCGGCAGGGTTGCGGCCGGCAGTCCCATCCTGGCGCAGGAAAATGTGATGTTCACTGCCGCTATAGACCCGGCGACTTTTAAACCTTACGCAGATTACTTGCTCGAGGTACGCGGTATGAGCATGCGCGACGCGGGAATCTTCGAGGGCGACTGGCTGGCGGTACACAAGCAGCCGGACGCGCGATCGGGGCAAGTCGTTGTTGCGCGCCTCGGTGACGAGGTCACGGTCAAGCGCTTGAAGCTGCGCGGTTCGCGTGCGGAGTTGATCGCTGCAAACCCTGATTTCGAGCCGATCCTCGTCGATCTGAAGCGTGAACCGTTTGCGATCGAGGGCATTGCCGTCGGAGTGATTCGCGCATCGCTCTGACTAAAGCGCGAGCAACGTGCGCCGCGTTACGCGCAGGTACCGGACTTGCAGGCAAGACCGCGCATGCAACGTCAACCGTCTCTGATAGCGACCCCCGCAGCCTCCGGCGCCGGAGAACAGCAGCGCGCACTGCTTGATCAATGCCGCAACTGTCCGCTCTGGCAACACGCCACGCAGGCGGTGCCCGGCGAAGGCCCACTGCCGGCGCGCCTGATGCTGGTCGGAGAACAGCCCGGCGATCAGGAAGACTTGGTCGGTCGGCCGTTTGTGGGTCCGGCCGGCCAATTGCTCGATCGAGCGCTGGCCGCAGCCGGCATTGATCGTGGCGAGGTCTACGTCACTAACGCGGTCAAGCATTTCAAGTACGAACTGCGCGGCAAGCGCCGCTTGCACAAGAAGCCCGCCGAGCTGGAGATCGCAGCGTGTCATCCATGGTACGAAAGCGAAGTCGCTACGGTGCGGCCTCATCTGATCGTCGCGCTCGGAGCCACCGCGGTGCGCACCGTGCTCGGGCGCGCGCTACCAATTCTCGCGAATCGGGGCCGATTGATCGCGCAGACGAGTGAGGGAGTGTCGACCGCGCCCGTGCTGGTCACTGTGCACCCGTCCTATCTGTTGCGCGTGTTGCCGGAGACGCGCGAGGCCGAGTTCGAGAAGTTTGTCGACGACTTGAAGATCGCGGCGCATTACATTCGTGCGCGGTGAAACCGCAGATGATCCTCGACAAAGGTCGCGATGAAGTAGTAGCTGTGGTCGTAGCCTTCGTGAAAGCGCAGCGTTAGCGGTTGCCTGCCCTTGCGGCAGGCGGCTTCAAAAGCCTCCGGATACAACTGTTCAGCCAGAAATTTGTCGGCGCGTCCCTGATCGATCAGGATGCCCTGCGGATACGGTGGCGCACTCTGGCGCGACATCAGTTCACTCGCATCGTGATCGGCCCAGGTGGCGGTATCGTCACCCAAATAGCCGGCAAATGCCTTGCGCCCCCACGGGGCGCGCATTGGTGCGGCAATCGGCGCAAAGGCAGATACCGAAGCAAACATGCCGGGATGTTTCAGCGCGAGCGTCAGCGCTCCGTGCCCGCCCATCGAATGGCCGAAGATGCCGATGCGCGATGCATCGATCGGAAACGCGCCGATCACGAGCGGCATTAGCTCGCGCATCAGATAGCTTTCCATGCGCCAATGTCTTGACCATGGTTCGCGTTTGGCATCCAGATAGAAGCCCGCGCCGACGCCGAATTCCCAATCGTCAGCTTCGGTCGGCACACCGGCACCGCGCGGACTCGTGTCGGGCATCAGCAAGGCGATGCCGAGCTCGGCAGCCACGCGTTGCGCTCCGGCCTTCATCGTGAACGTTTCTTCGGTGCACGTCAGGCCGGCCAGGAACACCAGCAACGGCACCGGGCGGTCCGACGCTTGCGGCGGTAGGAACAAGGCGAACCGCATCGGCAGGCCGATCTCGGTCGAAGCGTGCCGGTAGAAGTGTTGCCGGCCGCCGAAGCATCCGTGCTCGCTGACGACCTCCATCAAAACTCCGCAGTTAAAACTGAACCACGCTGCGGATCGACTCACCGCGCTTCATCAGATCGAAGCCATCGTTGATGCGCTCCAGCGGCAGATGGTGCGT
>JBGSWY010000351.1:0-3108 GCA_041751715.1 Burkholderiaceae bacterium | reverse complement strand
ACGACATGTTGCGATGGCGCGTAAAATCTCAATGTCGGATAGCGATTAGCGAGCAGGTGCGCTGGCGGTCGTCCACAAGATCCGGCTCTGGGAGATCAAAGCCTTGCTTGGTGAGCAGGACGTTTACTTATTCCGCGAGGGCACGCACAGCCGGCTGTACGAACAAATGGGCTGCGTGCTTGGCGAACGTGCGGCAACCTTCCGCGTCTGGGCTCCGAATGCCGCGCGCGTTGCGGTTATCGGATCGTTCAACGGCTGGGACGCCAACGCCGATCCGCTGACGCCGCGCGCTGACGGCTCGGGCATATGGCAGGGCACGGTGCGCGGCGTCGCGCGGGGTGACCCGTACAAGTATCGCGTGGTCTCTGCCGATGGGCGATCCGAGGTCGACAAGGCGGACCCGTTTGCCCTCTATGCGGAGGCACCATCCTCGACGGCGTCGCGTGCCTGGACCCTCGACTATGACTGGGACGACGCCGCGTGGATGGCGCAACGACGCGCGCACATCGCACTCGACGCGCCGGTTTCCGTTTACGAGGTACACCTGGGCTCGTGGCGACGCGACGAGCCCGGACGCCTGCCGACCTATCGCGATATCGCGGTGCCGCTTGCCGAATACGCGCGCGACCAGGGCTTTACGCATGTCGAGCTGCTGCCGATCACCGAGCATCCGTTCTACGGATCGTGGGGCTACCAGACCACTGGCTACTTCGCACCCACCGCGCGCTACGGAACTCCGCAGGACTTCATGTATCTGGTCGATGTGCTGCACCAGCACGGGGTCGGCGTGATCCTCGACTGGGTGCCGTCGCACTTTCCCAGCGACGCTCATGGCCTTTCCTATTTCGACGGCACGCATCTGTACGAGCACGCGGACCCGCGGCAGGGCTTTCACCCGGAGTGGAACAGCCTGATCTTCAATTACGACCGGCACGAAGTGCGCGCCTTTCTGATGTCGAGCGCGCTGTTCTGGCTTGACAAGTATCACGTCGACGGCCTTCGCGTCGATGCCGTGGCCTCGATGTTGTATCTGGATTACGGGCGCAAGGACGGCGAGTGGATTCCCAACATTCACGGCGGCAAGGAAAACCTGGGCGCGATCCAGTTTCTGCGCGAGCTGAACGAGGCGGTTTATCGCGACCATCCAGACGTGCAGGTGATCGCCGAGGAATCGACTTCGTGGCCGATGGTCTCGCGACCGGTCTATCTCGGTGGGCTTGGCTTCGGCATGAAGTGGAACATGGGCTGGATGCACGACACGCTCGACTACCTGCAGCAGGAGCCCATCTATCGCAAGCATCACCATGACCGGCTGACCTTTTCGATCTGGTATGCGTTCTTCGAGAATTTCGTACTGGCGCTGTCGCATGACGAAGTAGTGCATGGCAAAGGGTCGTTGCTCGGCAAGATGCCGGGCGACACCTGGCAGCAGTTCGCCAATCTGCGCCTGCTGTTCGGCTACATGTGGGCGCATCCCGGCAAGAAGCTTCTGTTCATGGGGTGCGAGTTCGGCCAGCGCCGTGAGTGGGCGCACGAAGAAGCGCTTCAATGGGAGCTGCTGCACAACGGCGACCACGCGGGCATGCAGAGGTGGGTCGCCGACCTGAACGCGCTCTATCGTTCCGAGCCCGCGCTGCACGAGGTCGATTTCAACGCTGCCGGCTTCGAATGGATCGACTGCAACGATGCCGAGGCAAGCGTATTTTCGTTTCTGCGCCGGCCACGCAACGGGGCGCCGGTGCTGGTGGTCTGCAATTTCACGCCAGTCGTGCGCACCAATTACGCGGTCGGAGTACCCGACGGCGGATACTGGCGCGAATTGCTGAACAGTGACGGTGCGCAATACGGCGGCAGCGGTGCCGGCAATTTGGGCGGCGTCCGGGCTGCGCCGGTTCCAGCGCAGGGCCGCTTTCAATCGCTGGCGCTGACCTTGCCCCCTCTTGCAACGTTGTTCCTGAAGCCCGAGACCACTTAGATGCCGCGCCACAAAGCCGCACCGATGTCGCACGACGCTCTGCCGTCCGACGGCCGCGCGCGCGTGGTGATCGAGGCAATCACTCCGGCGGTCGACGGCGGTCGTTTCGCGGCCAAGCGTGTTGCCGGCGACCGCATTGATGTCCAAGCCGACTGCTTTGCAGACGGTCACGACACGTTGGCGTGCATGCTGCGGCACCGGCGCGACGATGAGACGCAATGGCAGGAGACGCCGATGATCGCGCTCGGCAACGACCGTTGGAGCGGCGCGTTCACGGTGCCAACACCGGGCCGCTACCGCTATGCGGTAACTGCATGGGTCGATGCCTTTCTCTCGTGGCGCCACGACTTCGCGCGCCGAGTGGATGCCGACGATCTGCGGATCGCCGCGCAGGTCGGCGCCGACCTGATCGACGCGGCGGCACAGCGCGCGAGCGGGGTGGATCGCCGCCAGCTCGGCAAATGGTCAGCCCAGCTGCAAGGCCTGGACGAGGTACCCGCATTGCGTGCGCTTGCGCTGGATGAGGAACTGGCAGCCGTCGCGATGCGTCATCCCGACCGCAGCCTTGCCACGACGTTTACGGTCGAGTTTCCGCTGCAAGTGGACCGCGAGCGCGCACGCTATAGCACCTGGTACGAGCTCTTCCCGCGCTCGTGCGCCGATGCAGGTGGCGTGCACGGCACGCTGCGTGATTGTGTTGCGCGCCTGCCGTATGTGTCGAAGATGGGGTTCGACGTTCTGTACCTGCCGCCGATTCATCCGATCGGCCGTGAGCGCCGCAAGGGGCGCAACAACACGCTCGACGCGCTCAAGTCGGACGTCGGCAGCCCGTGGGCCATCGGCGCCGCCGAAGGCGGTCACAAGGAGCTGGATCAGCAACTCGGCACTCTCGAAGATTTTCGCGCGCTCGTTACGGCTGCACGCGAGCATGGACTCGAGCTCGCGCTCGACGTCGCGTTCCAGTGCGCGCCCGATCATCCTTACGTGCGGGAGCATCCGTCATGGTTCCGCCAGCGCCCCGACGGCACGGTCCAGTACGCGGAGAATCCGCCGAAGAAGTACCAGGACATCTATCCGTTCAATTTCGAGTCGGAAGACTGGGAAGCGCTGTGGCGCGAGCTTGCGAGCGTGTT
>JBGSWY010000350.1:0-2727 GCA_041751715.1 Burkholderiaceae bacterium | reverse complement strand
GACACCGCCAAGGATTTTCACGACGAAACCTTGCCGAAGGACTCGATGAAGACCGCCCACTTCTGCTCGATGTGCGGCCCTCACTTCTGCTCGATGAAGATCACGCAGGACGTGCGTGAGTATGCGCAGAAGCAGGGTGTGTCCACCGATGAAGCGTTGAAGAAGGGAATGCAGGAGAAAGCGGTCGAGTTCGTCAAAAAAGGCGCGGAGATCTACCAGCGCGCGTGAGCCGGACGAAAGCTTGAGCGCGTTTCGGTTTCAATAAGGCGCCTTCACGGCGCCTTTATCGCGTGCTTGCTTGCGCCGCGATGCGCGAGCATCGCAGGATGTCTGCTCGCGCCTCGCCGCTCGCCATGCGATTCACCGTCGCGCTGCTGGTGTTTGGCCTGGCGTCCGACTCCCTGGCGTCCGACGCATGGCTGGGCGCGTTCAGCGAGATGGATCTGCACCGCCGGCTGTGGCTCGCGGCGCTCGGCGGGTTCAGTCTTGCTGCGGCGTTTGCCATGCTCGCATTCGAGCTGCGGTCGCGCCGGATTTCGATTGCCCTGCGCCGCCTGACCGATCTTGCCGCCAGCGTGGACGGCCGCCTGCCCGAAGAGACGCGCCGGCGACGAGTGTCGAGCGAACTGGCGCGGTTATCGGACGAGATTCTTTACTCGGCCCAGCGCATGGGGCGTGAGCGGCGCGAGCTTGCCCGCGGGACGGCCTCCTGGGAAGCGATTTTCGCAGCAGCGCTCGACGCTGCGATCGTGCTCGACAGGGTCGGTGCGATCACGCACATCAACCCTGCGGCGGAGCGGCTGTTCCGCGTGATTGCAACGGAGGTGATCGGCAAGCTGCTGGTTGACGTGATGTTGCCGTCGACGCATCGCTCGCCCGACAACGCGAATTTTGCGAGCGATCTGGCCGGGGGCCGCGCGTCGGGCCGGCGGCAGGAGCTCGTGGCGCAACGGCGCGACGGTCGGCAATTTCCGCTCGAAGTCTGCGTCGCGGAATTCAATAACGGCGAGCACATCGGCTATATCGTCAGCGCGCGCGACATTTCCGCGCATCGCCGGCTGCGCGCAGAGCTGGCGCGGGCGCGCGAGATCCAGCCCGATGCGTCGGTGAAATCGGCGCCGCGCGGCGCCTACACATTGGAAGAAATCTGCGGCGAGCCGATCCGTCGGCTGGCGGCACGTGCGGCTCGCAAGGGTCTGCGCTTCCGCTACGAAGACACTGAACTGCAGGGCCTTGCGTTGATCGGCAACGCGGCACGACTGCGGCGCGTGCTGGCGAACCTGATCGACAGCGCGGTACAGGCGTGCGAAGCGGGGGAGCTGATCGTGCATCTGGCGCTGATTCCGCTCGAGGAGCGCGAGCTGCGGCTGTCCGCATCGGTGACCGCGACCGGCATGACGGACGAGCAGGCCGCGACAATGATGCAGCCGTATGTGGTGCAACCGTTCGCCAGCGTCGGCCCGAGCGGTGCGGTGACCGATCGCCGTATCGAGTTCTTCGGAGCGCGCGTGATGGTTGCACGTGCCGCCGGCGGCGGTGTGAGTTTCCAGTTCAACCAGCGATTCGAAGCCGATCTGTCACGGGTGACAATCGATCTCTCAACGGCTGTGGCCACCGGTGCGAAAGCGGACGAGCAGCCGGGTCCGGCGCCAAGCGAAAACGTTTCGCCGCAGGAGCGGGCCGACTTTTCGCGCGCCGCAGCGCGCCTACGCAAGAACGCAGACAGAACGAATCTGGGTGCACTCTGGGCCGAGGCGCATCGACTGACCGGTGCCTGGCAGCGCTACACGCGGTCAGGAAGCAGCAACGGAGGTGGCAACAGTGGCCTCGTCAGCGCGCTGTCGCACTCGGCTCGCGGCGGTGATGCCGTCAACGCAACCATGCTTGCGCGCCGGCTCGCGAACGAACTTGAAGTCGCGGCTGTTGACAGGCTCGATCATGCAGCACGTTAACATCGCGCCCGATGGACTTTCTGCTATTGGTCAAGGCGGCGATTCTCGGCATCGTCGAAGGCTTGACGGAGTTTCTGCCGATCTCATCTACCGGGCATCTGATCGTTGCAAGTTCGCTGCTACGTTTCACCGGCGAAAAAGTCCCCACGTTCGAGATCGCTATCCAGACCGGCGCCATGTTCGCTGTCATCTGGGAATACCGCGTGAAATTGTTCGGGACAGTCGCCGGCATTTTTCGCGAGCGCACTGCGCAGCGCTTCGCGTTGAATGTACTGATCGCGTTCATGCCCGCGGTGGTGCTGGGCCTGACGCTGGGCGGCATCATCAAGGCGCATCTGTTTCATCCGGTGCCGGTGGCGCTCGCGTTCGTGATCGGCGGGTTCATTATCCTGTGGGTCGAGCGTCGCCATCACCGCGCGTTCGGCGAGCGCGATCTGCAGGGCGCGCGCCATGCCCGCGTCGAAACGGTCGATGACATGACCGCGCTCGATGCACTGAAAATCGGCTTCGTGCAATGCGCGGCACTGATTCCCGGCACGAGTCGCTCGGGCGCGACGATCATCGGCGGCATGCTGTTCGGCCTTTCGCGCAAGGCGGCGACCGAGTTCAGTTTCTTTCTGGCGATTCCCACACTGATCGGGGCAGGCGTTTACTCGCTGTGGAAGGAGCGCGATCTGTTCGCTGCAGCGGACGTTCACATGTTCGTCGTCGGGCTCGTCTTCGCTTTCGTTTCCGCGCTGATCTGCATACGCTGGCTGATCCGCTACCTGTCGAC
>JBGSWY010000349.1:0-8852 GCA_041751715.1 Burkholderiaceae bacterium | reverse complement strand
CGCCTCGGTATCGATGATCGAGGATGCGGCCACGTTGGCGAGGTTTACATCCGGCCCCAGTGTGATGATCAACGCCTTCTTGATGTCCTCGATGTCGCAACTCCGCACGCTGCTGATCCACGGGCCGGGCAACTCGATCATTACACGCGACATGTCGAGTGACCGCGTCAATAGGTCAATCGTGCGCCGGCGCAGCTTGCCTTTTTCGACGAGTTCGGCGGCCTCTACCAATACCAGTGCAGCGCCGGCGTCGAAGCAGGTCTCAGCCTGGCTGATCAGCAGCGCGGGTTTGCTCAGCGTCTCCTTGGATCCGACCTCGCCGAAAACGATCAGGCCAGCGGCCGCCGCATTGCGAATCTGGGCGCGTCGCTGCGCTTCGGTGAGTGGCACGACGTTGTCGGATATCTCGATAGCCGCGAAGCCGAGAGCGAGCGCCTCTTCATAGTATTTGGTCAATGCCGGTGCGCCTTGAGTGGCGAACACGTACTCGTGGAACTGCCCTCCGAGAAAAGGCTGAATGCCGTTGCGCCTGTACAACTGCAGCTTGTCGAGCAGAATGGAGCGCGGGTAAAGCCTGGCGGTGCCGGTCTTGATCTTGGCAAGGTCGATGTAAGCGCCGGCCAGCGCAATCAGGTCGCATGTGTAGGCAAGCGGCAGGCCATCGTCCAGCAGCATTGTTTGCCCGGAACGGCGTGGCTTGCGCGTCGAGCGTTCGCGCGGCAGTGAAACGAATTCGAAGGGCGCCGGTCTGCTGGGTTCGGTCGGAGGCATCGGCAGTCACGATGTGATCGTGCTCAGGCCCGAGTCCCTGCCGTCGGCCGGCAGGTGCAGGCGCCGCGCAGTCGGCGGGACATAGAGCTTCTGATAATAAATCGGGCTGTCACGACCGACGAAAGCCGAGATCTCAAGCAGTTGTCCGCTGATCGTGCGCCTGACGCCGATCGCGCGACGTACGTCTGCAGGCAGCGCAACGGTCGACAGAAATTGCGACATGCGCCCGACCGACTGCTGACTGTCGCGCCAGATGATGTCCTTGAAGTTCTCTAGCGACAGCTTGCGAAAAGGAAGCGAGGCCAGTGCCGGCAGGCGTGTCGGGTCGAACCAGAAAAGGCTGAAAACCCGGAACTCGTCGCCGATACGCAAAACGCGTTCGATGCACATGATGCGCTCCGACCGCAGATGGTGCGACCACTCGCCCTCACGGGTTTCGTCGTGCCGCGCCAGCACTTCCGGGTAAACCGGCATGTAGTCGTCGCCGGCGTCATTCGGAAACCTGCAGTGCAGCGGGGCATGCATCCGTCCGCTGTGGCTTGCGGCGACGAAAGAACCCCGGCCCTGACGGCGCGTGATGACGCCCTCTTCGGCCAGCGCTCGAAGCGCGCGCTGGATCGTGCCCAGGGACAGCGGCAGGGTTGCGGCGTATTCGGACTCGGTGGGGAGGCGCGCGTTGTCCGGCCATTTTCCCGACGATATCGCGTGGGCAATGGCATCGCGCATCGCGACGTACTTCGGCATCCCGGGCCGTGCGAAGCGGTGCAGATGGCCCAGCAACTCGGTGGGCGAAAGGGTGGGCTGCATTCGCTGATTACTATATAGTACTAAGAGAGTGGCTCAAAGAGGACGGCCGTGTCCGCTCGCAATCTGCTGGTGATCATGTCTGACGAGCACAATCCGAAAGTGCTCGGCAGTGCCGGACACCCGATCATTCACACGCCGCACCTGGATGCGCTCGCGGCGCGCGGCACGTCGTTCGGCTCCGCCTACACCACCAGCCCGGTTTGTATTCCGGCGCGCGCAGGTTTCGCGTGCGGCAAATACATTCACCAGATCGGCTTCTGGGACAACGCCGACGCCTATGACGGCTCGGTGCCGTCGTGGCACCACCTGCTGCGCGAGCGTGGCCACCGCGTGGTGTCGATCGGCAAGCTGCACTACCGGCTCGCGGGCGAAGACCACGGCTTCAGCGAAGAGCAGATCGCGATGCACATCTACCAGGGCAAAGGCGACCTGCTCGGCCTGATTCGCGACGACATGCCCGCGCGTGGCAACTCGAAAAAGATGATCGCGATGGCCGGCCCGGGTGAGTCCACCTATACGTTCTACGACAAGGAGATTTGCTCTCGCGCGCAGGTCTGGCTGCGCGAGGAGGGCGCGCGCAAGGCGGATAAGCCGTGGGTGCTTTTCGTGTCATTCGTTGCTCCCCATTTTCCGCTGACGGCGCCGCCCGAGCACTACTACCGCTACTGGAATCAGGAGTTGCCGCTGCCCAAGCTGTACGCGCGCGACCAGCGCCCGCGTCATCCGTACCTCGTCGATTACAGCAGCAACTTCAACTACGACGATCACTTCGAGTCGCCGCAGGATGTGAAGAAGGCGCTGGCAGGATATTTCGGGTTGGTCTCTTACCTCGACGAGAACATCGGCAAGGTGCTTGGGGCGTTGCGCGACACCGGGCTCGAGGATGACACGGTCGTGATGTACACCAGCGACCATGGCGACAACCTGGGCGCGCGCGGCCTGTGGGGCAAGTCGACGATGTATGAAGAGGTGGCGGGCGTACCGATGATCCTGGCCGGCGCGGGTGTTCCGGAGGGTAGGCGCATCGATACGCCGGTCAGCCACGTCGATGCCTTTCCCACGCTGCTCGAAGTTGCAGGAGGCAGCACGCCCGCGGGTTATCCGGGTGTGTCCCTGATCGATATGGCGCGCGGCGACAAGCCGCAGCGCACGGTCTTGTCCGAATACCATGGCATGGGGTCGAGCACCGGCGTGTTCGCGGTGCGCGTGGGCAGATGGAAGTACGTCCACTACGTCAACTACCGCCCGCAGCTGTTCGACCTCGACGACGATCCGGAAGAATTACAGGACGTTGCGGAGGATGCAGCGTATGCGGATGCGTTGGAAGAATGCCGGCGCGCGCTGTTCGCGATCTGCGATCCGAACGAAGTGGACCGGCGCGCGCACGCGCGGCAGGCCGAGCTGATCGAACTCAACGGTGGGCGCGCCGCAGTAATCAAGCGGGGCGATTTCGGCTTTACCCCGGCGCCGGGCACGGCGGCGGATTTCCAGTAGGAGGAAACATGATTCGTAAACTTTTTCTGGCGATGGTTTCGCTGCTGATTTCGAGCGCGCCTGCGCTGGCGCAAGACTGGCCGTCAAAGCAGGTTCGCCTGATCGTCGGTTACCCGGCCGGTGGCGGCCATGACTTCGTTGCCCGGACGGTCGCGCAGCGCCTGTCCGAACAATTGAAGCAGCCCTTCATCGTTGAAAACCGTTCAGGCGCTTCGGGTGCCATCGGTACCGACCATGTCGCCAAGAGTGATCCGGATGGTCATACGCTGCTGATTGCTTCGCCCGCGGAGGTGCTGGTCGGGCCGATCGCGGGACAAAAAGTGCCCTATGACCCTGCGAAGGACCTGGTCCCGGTGGCTTTGATCGGCGAGACACCGCTCGCGGTGGTCATTCACCCCTCGGTGCCTGCGAACAGCATGCAGGAACTGATAGCGCTCGCCAGGCGTTCTCCGGGAAAGTTGTCTTACGGCACGCCCGGGACCGGCAGTTCGCATCAGTTCGCCGGCGAATCGATCAAGGCGATCGCCGACGTGTTCATCGTTCACATCCCGTATCGAGGCGCTGCCCCGGCGGTGACCGATCTGCTCGGTGGACAGGTGGAAATCGGCATTGCCGGCATGCCGCCTGTGATCAATCACCATAAGTCGGGCAAATTGAAAATCGTCGCCGTCACCAGTGCCAAGCGATCCGCGGCGACGCCGGACATTCCGTCCGTCGCCGAACTGCCGGGCTTTGCCGGCTATCACTTCACCAACTGGCAGGGCGTCTACGCTGCTGCGAACACACCACCGGCAGTGATCCAGCGCATCGCGGCGGAGATCGCCAACGCGGTGCGCGATCCTGCCACGCGTCAGCGACTGTTGACGGCGGGCGTCGAACCGCTGGGGCTTGGGCCGGCCGAGTTTTCCGCTTTCCTGGCGCGCGAGCAGGCCACTTACTCGAAGGTCGCGAAGGATCGCAATATCAAGCTCGGCAACTGAGGGTCGGGCGCGTACGAGCGCGCTGAAATTCAATCGGCGTGAATATTCGGCAGTGCCGGAACGGAACGGTCAGCGGCGCGGGTCGCCTGATCGCTCTAACGTGCGAGCGATATCAAGCGACACTCGACACGAAGGGCATAGCCATGAGACACCCCCATGACGCTTCGAAACCCGCCACGCGATTGCTGGACCCTCGCTTCAACTATGTGCCGGCCGAGGCGACCGACATCGCCGCCACCTGGAGGCGCTTCGGTTTCGATCCGCGCGCGAACCGGCAACGCCGCGAGCTTCTTAGGAACAGCATGACCGGTCCGGCGACTGCTTTGATTGCATCGTAGGTATTTCGATCCGCTCTGCGCGATCAACCTGATTCTCTGGGCACGCTGTCGTCAGCGGGGTGAACCCGCATCGCTACTGGTAGCCCCGGGTTTGACGCGCCCACCTCACTCGCGCGACACTGACCTTCCCCCGCTGCCGGATAGCCCTTCCCCGCCCGGCACGAGAAATATCAATAGATCGGAGACATCATGCAGACATGCACCCTTGCCCGCATCGGGCTGAAGCTCGGCGCCGGGGCACTGCTCGCCGGCGTGCTCGCCACCGCCGGCCCGGCGCTGGCCGGCAAGAAGGACGACACGATCCGCTTCGCCTACGACCAGGCGCCTGAGAGCGTCGATCCATTCTTCAACAACGTGCGCATCGGCGTGATCATCGGTGCCAACGTGTGGGACACGCTGGTCGTGCGCGATCCGAAGACCAACGAATACAAGGGCAACCTTGCGACGAGCTGGAAGCAGATCGACGACAAGACGATCGAGTTCGATCTGCGCCAAGGCGTCAAATTCCACAACGGCGAGGAGTTCGATGCCGACTCGGTCGTCTACACGCTGAACTTCGTGGCCGATGCTGCCAACAAGGCCACGACGCAGGCGAACGTCAACTGGATCGACAAGGCAACCAAGCTCGGCAAGTACAAGGTCCGCGTGACGACCAAGCAGGTGTTCCCGGCCGCGATCGAATATCTGGCCAGCCCGGTGGTGATGCACCCGGCCAAGTACTACGCCGAGGTCGGCCCGAAGGGCATGAACGCCAAGCCGGTAGGCACCGGCCCGTACCGCGTCTCCACCTATGTGCCGGGCAAGTCGATAACGCTCGAGCGCAATCCCGATTACTTCAAGGGTGGGCCGAAGAGCTCGGCGCGCGTTGGCAAGATCGAGATCCGCTTCATCCCGGACCGCCAGACGCAGATGGCCGAGATGCTCTCCGGCGGCGCGGATTTCATCATGCACGTGCCGAAGGATCAGGCCGACCAGGCCGGCAAGGTGCCGCACCTGCAGGTGGTCAGCGGCGAGACGATGCGCATCGTCTTCATGCAGCTGAACACCATGGACAACTCGCCCGCACCGCAGTTGAAGGACGCGCGCGTGCGCAAGGCGATCGCGCACGCGATCGACCGCGAGGCGATCGTGAAGAACATTGTCGGCGCCGGCTCGCGCGTGCTGCACACGCAGTGCTTCCCTTCGCAGTTCGGCTGCACCGATGAAGGCGCCGCCCGCTACCCGTACGACCCGGCGCTGGCAAAGAAGCTGCTGGCCGAGGCGGGGCACCCGAACGGCTTCGACACCGAGATCTCCGCGTACCGCGAGCGCAACCAGACCGAGGCGATCATCAGCAACCTGCAGGCGGTCGGCATCCGCGCCAAGCTCAACTTCTCGCAGTACGCGGCGATGCGCGATGCGATCCGCGCGGGCAAGGCGTCGCTGACGCACCAGACCTGGGGCTCGTTCTCGGTCAACGACGTGTCGGCTTCGGTGCCGGTGTGGTTCGCGTTCGAAGCGGACGACATCACGCGCGACACGCAAGCGCGCGACCTGCTGATGAAGGGCAACAACTCGGTCGATCCGAACGTGCGCAAGCAGGCGTACCAGCAGGCGCTAAAGCGCATCGCCGACAACGCGTTCTCGGTGCCGCTGTGGTCGCTGCCGGTGTACTACGTCGCGACGAAGGACCTGAACTTCGAGGCGTATCCGGACGAGATGGTGCGGTTCTGGGAGATGACCTGGAAGTGATCCCAACGGCGGTGATGGCGCGGTGAGCCGCACCTGACGCGGGCGCGCGGGTGTTCGCCTACATCCTGAAACGGTTGGGGCTGGCGATCCTCGTCGCGCTGGCCGTTTCGATGATCGCCTTCCTGCTGCTGCGACTGTCCGGCGACCCGGCGATCGCGCTGGCCGGCGAAGGCGCGCGGCAGGCCGACATCGAGCTGATCCGCCAGACCTACGGCTTCGACCGGCCGCTGCCGGTGCAGTACGTGGAGTGGCTCGGCAAGACGGTGCGCGGCGACTTCGGCGAGTCTGTTTACTTCCGGGCGCCGGCAGCGCCGCTGATCTTTTCGAAGCTGCAGACGACGATGATGCTGGGCGTGTTCGCGCTCGCATTCGCGCTCTTTATCTCGGTGCCGCTGGGCGTGGCCGCGGCGGTCTACCGCAATAGCTGGATCGACCGGTTCTGCTTGGCGCTGGCGGTGGTCGGGCAGGCGCTGCCGAACTTCTTCTTTGCGCTGCTGCTGATCATGGTGTTCTCGATCTGGCTGCGCTGGCTGCCGGTGTCCGGCAGCGGCACCTGGCAGCACTTCGTGATGCCGACAATCGCTCTCGGTTATTACGCGGCGCCGGCCTTCATGCGGCTGATCCGCGCCGGCATGATCGAGGTGTTGGAAGCGGATTACATCCGCACCGCGCGTGCGAAGGGCCTGCCGCCGACGCAGGTGATCTTTAAGCACGCGCTGAGGAATGCCGTGGTGCCGGTGGTGGCGCTGGCCGCGGTGCAGCTGGGCTTCCTGCTCGGCGGCTCGGTGGTGGTCGAGACGATCTTCGCGCTCGACGGTCTGGGCTACCTCGCCTACCAGAGCATCACGTTCAAGGATTTTCCGGTGATGCAGAACATCGTGCTGTTGCTGTCGGTGATCTACGTGGTGCTGACGCTGGCATCCGACATCGCCAATGCGTGGCTCGATCCGCGCATTCGGGTCGCATAGTGATGGCGAGCAGCATGGACGTCGCAGCGGTCGCGGTCGAGCCCGGCGGTACTACGACGCTCGCCGCGCCGGGCCTGTGGCGCCGCGTGTGGAAGAACAAGGCAGTCGTGGTCGGCGTAGGGCTGCTGCTATTGATTCTGATCATTGCCGTGTTCGCGCCGTTCTTTGCGCCGTACGACCCGTATGTGCAGAACCTGGCCAACCGCACGGTGCCACCGGTCTGGTACGACGCCGGTTCGTGGCAGCACCCAGTGGGCACGGACCCGCTCGGCCGCGATTACCTGTCGCGGCTCTTCTACGGGGCACGCATCTCGCTGCTGATCGGCGTTTCGGTGGCGATCATCTCAGGCTTGATCGGCACGACGATGGGCATGCTGGCCGGCTACTTCGGCGGCAAGACCGATCTCGTAGTGAGCTTTCTGGTGACGACACGGCTGTCGATGCCGGTGATTCTGGTGGCGCTCGCCACTGTGGCACTGATCGGTGGCTCGCTATGGGTCGTGATCATGGTGCTGGGGCTGCTGAAGTGGGACCGTTTTGCGGTGGTGATGCGCAGCGCGACGCAGCAGGTGCGCTCGCTCGACTACGTCGCCGCCGCGCAGGCAGCCGGCGCGTCGACGCCGCGCGTGCTGCTCGGCGAAGTATTGCCCAACGTGCTGCCGCATCTGATCGTCGTCGCCACGCTCGAAGCCGCGAGCGCCATTCTGCTCGAAGCGGCGTTGTCGTTCCTCGGGCTCGGCGTCCAGCCGCCGCTGCCGTCCTGGGGGCTGATGATCTCCGAGGCGAAGAGCTATATGTTCTTCTCGTTCTGGCTGATCGCGCTGCCCGGCGCTGCGCTCGCGGTGCTGATCTTCTCGATCAACCTCGCGGGCGACGGCCTGCGCGACCTGATGTCGCCGGAAGGGCGGGCATGAGCGCGGTGTTGCGTCCCGAACCCGCGACCGACACGGTGCTGGACGTGCAGGAATTGAGCGTTGACATCGCTACCCCGCACGGCCCGTTGCGCGCAGTGCGCAACGTGTCGTTCCAGGTGAAACGCGGGGAGACGCTGTGCATCGTCGGCGAATCCGGCTGCGGCAAGTCGATCACGTCACTGGCGATCATGAGCCTGCTGCCCTCGGCGGCGACGCGGCGCGCGAGGAAACTCTCGCTGCTCGGCGAAGATCTGCTGGCCGCGTCGCCCAGGCGTGTCAACGCGCTGCGCGGCAACCGCATGGCGATGATCTTCCAGGAACCGATGACGGCGCTCAACCCGGCGTACACGATTGGCGACCAGTTAATGGAGGTTTACCTGGTCCACCGCGGCGGCGGCGCTGCGAAGGCGCGCGAGCGCGCGATCGAGCTGCTGGGCAAGGTCGGCATCGCGTCCGCGGCAGAGCGGCTCGGACAGTTTCCGCATCAGCTGTCGGGCGGGCTGCGCCAGCGCGTGATGATCGCGATGGCACTGATGTGCGGCCCGGAGCTGCTGGTCGCCGACGAGCCGAGCACCGCGCTCGACGTGACGATCCAGGCGCAGATACTGCGCCTGCTCGCCGATCTGCAGGCCGACCTCGGCATTGCGATGGTGCTGATCACGCACGACCTCGGCGTGGTCGCGCGCATCGCGCACCGGGTGGCGGTGATGTACGCCGGCGAAATCGTCGAGGAAGGCACCGCCGAGCGCGTGTTCGCGTCGCCGCGCCATCCGTACACACGTGGACTGCTGAGTTGCATCCCGGTGCCGGGCCGCACCGAACGCGGTGGCCGGCTCGGCACGATCGCGG